>JAJPHK010000114.1 GCA_021325315.1 Alphaproteobacteria bacterium | reverse complement strand
GCAGCCAGCCCTTGAACCAGCGGGTTCTTTGCCTGAGCCACGCGCCGAGACGTCCGGGCGCCTCTTCGTAGGTCGTAGAATCGATCACGCCCGATAGATAGCCAAAGCGCGCGAGTCTCATGCCGAGATCGGCGTCCTCGGTGACGTTATAGGGGTCCCATCCGCCTACCTTTCGCAGGATGTCGGTGCGAAAATGGTTCGACGAGCCGCCGAGAGGGAGCGGCAGCCGTAAGCCGGCGAGCGCAGGCAGAAAGACGTCAAATAATCCCGCATATTCGGCAGCGAAGTGCCGCGTCAGCCAGTTGTCGGCTATATTATCGATGGCGAGCCGCGCCTGCACGCAGGCGAGATTTTTCGGCCCATAGTGATAAGCGGCGAGCGCTTGCTTGAGCTGATCCGGTTCGGGCACGTCCTCCGCGTCATAGACCACGAGATAGTTTCCGCGTGCGAAGGGGAGGGCCGCCGCGAGTGCCTTCGGCTTGGTGCGCGGGCCCGATTCCGGCGCAAGTATGATCTCAAATCGGGGATCGAGGCGGAGCGCTTGAAGCGCCGTGACAGTAGCGCCGTCATCGCGTTCGCATACGAGTTTGATGTCGAGCTTTTCCGGCGGGTAATCGAGGCGTTTCAATGCTTCTACGAGTTGTTCGACCACTCGCGTCTCACGATAAAGCGCAACAACAATGGTATAGTAAGGAAGCGCCTTATCGGGCAGATCCAGCCGCCGCTGCGGCTCTCGCCGAATCTGGCAAGCGTGCAGCCGCAATCCGATCCAGGTTAGAAAAGCGGCCCCAAGAATGAATTCCGCAGCGACAAGCGATTCGTGCGGAAAAAGATAACCTGTGAGCGCGCAGAACACCGCGGTTAAAAGTACAAGCCTGCGCAATCCGGATTTTCCACGCGAAGCCGCCGAAAGATCGGGCCGCCAGTCGTGCAGGCCGAATGCCGCCTCGTGGGCTAGTTCCTCCGCTCCCGTGTGACGGATGTAAGCGTCCATGCGTTCCGGCGAAGTGAGCCGAAGGATAATCCTGAGCGCCGGATTTCTGTCGATGGCCGCGGCAAGGGCGCGAATTCTCATGCCGCGCGGCGCGAGAGTGAAAATGCCGGCCCCTTGAGCCGGTCCGCGCCGCAAAATGCCCGTAGTCGCTCCTTGCAACGCCGATATTGAGGTTCGCGTGACGTTTTCAAGCGGATCGAATACGAGGCCGAGTCTGTTCGCAAGGGTTTGCGCGATCTGGTCGGACGACAGAATGCCGTGCGTCCGCAGCACTTCGTCGCCGCCGACGCCGAGCGCTTCGGCGCGCGCGGCCACGGCATCCAGTATGGCCGGGTCGACAAGGTGCCGCACGGCAGCAAGCTCGAAGGGGAGTTTGCTCGGGCTGCGAGGCGCGGCCGTAGAAAAGGGCTCGGATCGCGGATCATCGCGAAAAGCCCTTTTTTGGCCGCCGGCAACCCCGCCTTCCGGCGACCGAAACGCCCACATACCCACACCCACGCCCCCGCCGTAAACGCGTAGCCCTGCCATATTTACAAATTCGCGGCTTGCGGTGAAATGCGCGCCGCAACATGGAATAACGCGGGATGAATCGGCTTTTTAGCGCCCGATGGCGGGCATTGGGTGCGCTTGCGCTGTTTTTGGGCGCGAGCCTCGCGTCCGGCGATGTTAGCGCGCAGATCAAGGATTCGAGTGTTTTCGTTCCCGGCTTCTGGGATCCAAAGCACCGGCCGGAAAAACCGGACACTTCGCGCATGGGCGTGATCCGGTTTCTGACCGAGGACGACTATCCTCCCTTCAACTTCAAGGGCCCCAACGGCCAGGTCTCAGGCTTCAACGTCGATCTCGCGCGTGCGCTCTGCAACGAGCTTGGCGCAACATGCACAATCCAGGTGCGCCGCTTCAATACGCTCCTGGATGCGCTCGACAAAAATCTCGGCGATGCGGCGATCGCCTCGATCGCGATCACCCCGCAGAACCGCGAGCGCGCAGACTTCACCGATCGCTATTATCGGACGCCCGCGCGCTTCGTCGCGCGCAAGGAAGTGCTCCTGGACCAGATCACACCGGAGTCGCTTTCGGGCCGCAAGGTCGCTGTCGTCGCCGGCAGCGCGCATGAAGCTTATTTGCGCGACTTTTTTCCCGAAATGACCATCAAGAGCTATCCGAATATCGAAACGGCGCTCGCGGCGCTGAAGCGCGCCGAGACCGATCTTTATTTTGGTGACGGCATTACGATCGCCTTCTGGCTGAACGGCGCGGGTTCCGGAAACTGCTGCGTCTTTCGCGGCGGCCCATTCACCGAGAGCCGCTATTTCGGCGAGGGCGTCGGGATCGCCGTGAAACGCGGCAACGAAACGCTTCGCCGCGCGCTCAATTACGCGCTTTTCAAGCTGTGGGAGAAAGGAACTTATACCGATCTCTACTTGCGCTATTTCCCCATCAGCTTCTATTGAGTGCGGAAAAACAGAGAGATCGCAATGTCCGACGCTGCTGCGCTCGCGCAGGATTTGAGGGAAATGGCGGAGAAGTCCGCCGCTTGGCCGTTCGAAGAAGCTCGTAAGGTCGTCGCGCGCCTGAAGAAAAAGCCAAAGGACGAAGTGATTTTCGAGACCGGCTACGGTCCCTCGGGCCTGCCGCATCTCGGTACCTTCGGCGAGGTCGCGCGCACGACGATGGTGCGCCACGCCTTCCGTGTGCTCACCGGCGACAAGATCAAGACGCGGCTGATTGCCTTCTCCGACGACATGGACGGTCTGCGCAAAGTGCCGGACAACGTGCCGAAACAGGAAATGCTTGCGCAGCACCTCGGCAAGCCGCTCACGCAGGTGCCGGACCCGTTCGGCACGCACAATAGCTTCGGCGAGCACAACAACGCGCGGCTGCGCGCCTTTCTCGATCATTTCGGGTTCGACTACGAGTTTATGTCCTCGACCGAGTGCTACAGGTCCGGCCGCTTCGACAAGACGCTGCTCCTGATGCTGGAGCGTTTCGACAAGGTCATGAACATCATGCTGCCGTCGCTCCGCGAAGAGCGCGCACAGACCTATTCGCCGTTCCTGCCGGTCGACCCGAAGACGGGCGTCGTCCTGCAAGTGCCGGTGATTTCGCACGACCCGAAAGCGGGCACGATTACCTATGAGCATCCGGATACGAAAGAGCCCGTCACTACGCTTGTCACCGGCGGGCGCTGCAAGCTGCAATGGAAACCGGACTGGGCGATGCGCTGGGT
>JAJPHK010000135.1 GCA_021325315.1 Alphaproteobacteria bacterium | reverse complement strand
GTCGCGAAGCAAACGAAGGCGAAGAGCCGGCGGCGCCACATCACCGTGACCGCCGACTGCGCCCCGGTGGGGGTGAATTTCCCCCGCGCCGGAACGGCGTCGGGCGCTTTCGCGACGGCAGGATCGAACGACAAGTAAAGCCCCTCCTGAAAGCCCGCGAGAGCGGGCCGAAACCGGCGGTTTCTAAGCGGATTCCGAGCGCTCCGCCATCCCCCGCTTTCCGTTCAGCATAAGCAGGACAAATGGCCGGATCGTGGTTTCAGCCCGCTTGGCGGGGACAACCCTCCATGCGATGAAGCGTTCCGTGAAAGCCGAAACGCGTCCTGTGCAAGCGATGGAAGCAGAAGCCCTTTGGTACACAGCGCCGGGGAAGGCCGAGTTGCGGCCGGCGGAGCTACGGGAGCCGCGCATCGGCGAGCTTCTGGTGCGCACGCTTTATTCGGGGCTTAGCCGCGGCACCGAACGCCTCGTCTTTCAAGGCGACGTGCCCGAGAGCGAATGGAAACGCATGCGGGCGCCCGCGCAGGAAGGCGAATTCCCTTTCCCGGTGAAATACGGCTATTGCGCCGTCGGCACGGTCGAAGCCGGGCCGTCGCCGCTTTTGAACCGCACGGTTTTTGCGCTCTACCCCCATCAGAGCCGGTTTGTGATTGCGGTCGAGCGCGCCGTTCTTATCCCCGAAAACATCCCGCCGCAGCGGGCGGTGTTGACGGCAAACCTGGAAACCGCGCTGAATGTGTTGTGGGACGGCAGCGCCGCGCCCGGCGACCGGATCGTGATTATCGGCGCGGGCATCGTCGGACTGCTCGTCGCCTCGCTCGCGGCAAAATTGCCGGGGGCGGAAGTGACGGTGGTCGATATCGACCCCGCGCGTAAAACGCTCGCCGAGAAAATGGGCGGGCGCTTTGCCGAGCCAAAAGACGCACCGCATGACGCCGATCTCGTGATTCATGCGAGTGCGAGCGAAAAGGGCCTCGCGCTCGCTTTTGATTGCGCAGGCACCGAGGCGACGATCGTGGAAGCGAGCTGGCACGGCGCCGGCGCCTGCCAGCTCCGGCTCGGCGGCGCGTTTCACTCGCGGCGGCTGAAGCTGATTTCGAGCCAGGTCGGGGAAATCGCAAGCTCGCGCAAGCCGCGCTGGAATCATCGCAGACGGCTTGAGGCCGCGGTACGGCTCCTCGCGGACGAGCGGCTCGACGCCCTTTTGGGCGAGGAAATTCCGTTCGAGCATCTGCCGAAAGAACTTCCCCGCCTGTTCGCGCCGGACGCGCCGGGGGTCGGCGCGCTCGTTCGTTATTGATCCACGGAAAGAGGTTTCGCATGTACGCCGTCGAAGTCCGCGACCACATCATGATCGCGCACAGTTTCAAGGGTGAGATGTTCGGCCCCGCGCAGGCGCTGCACGGCGCAACGTTCGTGGTCGATGTCGCGTTTTTTCGCGAGGAACTGAGCGCGAATTCGGTGGTGGTCGATATCGGGCGCGCAATCGACGAGCTGAAAGCGATCCTGAAACCGCTGAACTACAAGAACCTCGACGAGCTGCCGCAGTTCAAAGGCGTGCAGACCACGACGGAAACCTTGTCGCGTTACGTCTTCGACAAAATGCGCGAGGCGCTGAAAAAAGGCGCGCTTGGCGAAGAATCGAGCGGCGTTTCGCGCATCCGCGTGACGCTGCACGAATCCCACGTCGCGCGCGCATGGTTCGAGGGGCCGGTCGATCGTGCGTGACGCCTGGTTTGCAATACCGGGCGATCTTTCGACTCCCACCGGCGGTTATCGCTATGACCGGCGCGTGATGGAAGAACTGCGATCGCTCGGCTGGAAAATGCGGCACCTTGCCCTTCCCGGCGATTTTCCCTCGCCGTCTGAAGCGAGCCTGCGCGAGACGGAGCAGCTTTTGGCTACAACACCAAAGGACGCTTTGATCCTGTTCGACGGGCTTGCGCTCGGCGCGCTGCCGGCGGAAATCCTCGATCGCGTCCCTCGCCGGTATGTGGCGCTTGTGCATCATCCGCTCGCGCTCGAAACCGGAATCTCGGCGGAACGCGCGAAGGCGCTTGCGGCGAGCGAGCGCGAGGCACTCAAACGCGTGCGGCACGTCGTGGTGACGAGCAAACCGACAGCGGAGCTGCTCGCGGCGGATTTCGGCGTTGCGCGGGAGTGTGTCACCGTTGCCGAACCCGGAACGGAAAGCGCGCCGCGCGCCCGCGGCGACAAGCGAACGCGGCTGCTCGGCGTCGGTTCGATCACGCCGCGCAAGGGATTCGATACGCTCGCTACAGCGCTCTCGCAAATTTCCGATCTCGATTGGGAATGCCGGATCGCAGGAAGTCTCGACCGCGACCTCAAGGCGGCCGAAACGCTTCGCCGGCAAATCGCGCAGGCAAAGCTGGAGAGCCGCATTCACCTGCTCGGATCGCTCGGCGACGAAGACCTTGCGGACGAATATGATCGCGCGACACTCTTCGTTCTTCCCTCGCATTTCGAGGGCTATGGCATGGCTTTCACCGAAGCGATCGCGCGCGGCTTGCCTATCGTCGCGGGCGAAGGCGGCGCCGTGACCACGACCGTGCCCGCCGAAGCGGGCATGTTCGTAAAGCCGGGCGATGCGAAGGCGCTCGCGGAAAAATTGCGCTGGCTGCTCACGAATCCGGCTGAACTCAAAAAACGCGCGGACGCCTCCTGGAAACACGCGGCCCGGCTGCCGCGTTGGCAGGACACCGCGAAGAAAGTCGCTGGCGTTCTGCAAAGGGTCACGGCATGAGCGGCTTTTCCCCCGAGTGGCTCTCTTTGCGCGAACCCGCCGACCATCGCGCGCGCAATCTGGAACTGCTTGCGAGGCTTGGCGAATATTTCAAGGGCCGCGAATCGATCTCCGTTTTCGATCTCGGCGCCGGCACCGGCTCGAACTTGCGCGCGACCGCGCCATCGCTTCCGCACGCGCAGGAATGGACGCTTGTGGATCACGATCCGAAGCTGCTCGCGGCCGCGTGCGACGCGATCGCGGCCTGGGCCGATTCCTCGCGCGCGACCGTGAACGGAATCGGGGTGACGAAAGACGAGCGCACGATTCTTGTCGGCCTGAAGCGCGCCGATCTCGCGGCGGAGCCCGCCGCATGGTCGGGCGCAACCCCCGATCTCGTGACGGCGGCGGCGCTGTTCGACCTCGTTTCGGAAGAATGGATCGGGCGTTTTGTTGCGGCGGTTGCGCGCGCGAAGGCCGTTTTTTACACGGCACTTACGCATTCAGGCGCCGGCGTCTGGTCGCCGCCGCATTCCTTGGACGCCGCAATGACCGCGGCTTTCGAGCGCCATTTCGGCACCGACAAGGGCTTCGGCCCCTCCGCGGGATCGAAGGCGACCGCCCTCCTCGCGGATGCGTTTGCGCAGGCGGGTTACCAGGTCGAGCGGCGCGACAGCCCGTGGCGCCTTGGCGAAGGCGACCGCAAGCTGATCGCCGAGCTCGCGCAAGGCTGGGCGGATGCAGCCGTTGAAACAGGCACCGTCACATCCGGCGAGGCCGCCGGCTGGCTCGCCGCGCGCAAGGCGGCCGGAGTCACCTGCATCGTCGGCCACGAGGACTTGCTCGCAATCCCTCCGCGCTAATTGCCGCCCATGCCTCTTGGCAGCATCCGTTGCAGCACGCCGTCGCGGCGTATGAAATAGTGCCGCAGCGCCGCCGCGATGTGCATGGAGAACAGCGCGCCGACGGTCCAGCCCATCCAGGTGTGGACGTAAAAAATCTGCTCGGAGAGATGTTCGTTCTTCGAGGTGAAGGGTCCGATCTCGAAAATGCCGAAGAACGGGGCGGGCTGGCCGTAGAAAGAATAGGCGAGAAGCGCGACCAGGGGCGTCGCGAGCAGCATTGCATAGAGCGTCCAGTGCACGGTTTCGGAAGCCAGCACTTCCCAGCGCTGGAGGCTCGCCTCGGGCGGCGGCGCGCCCTTCGCGAAGCGATAGATCAGCCGCAGCGTCATCAAAAAGAGGACAAGCGCGCCTACCGATTTGTGGAGATAAAAGAAATTGTCCTTAAGGGATCCGTCCGGCATCCGGACCATCAACAGGCCCATGGGGACGATGGTGAGCACCAAAAACGCAACAGTCCAGTGGAAGAATTTTGCGGTCGTCGAATATCCGGCGGCCATGGATGGTTCCCTCCTTGCAAACCCGAAACATCCTGAATGCTTCCGCATTATCGTCAAGCGACGTATTCTTGACGCAACGCGGAGGTTCACATGACCGATCTCGCCGAAAAATCCTGCACCGCCTGCCGTGGCGGCGTCCCGCCGCTTTCGCGCGAGGGCGCCGAAACATGGCGCAAGCAGACGCCGGAGTGGAAACTGTCGGGGGATGCGCGCAAGATCGAGCGCACCTTCAAGTTCAAGAACTTCAAGCAGGCACTCGCCTTCGTGAATAAAGTCGGCGAAGTCGCCGAGGCCGAGCAACATCACCCCGACATCACGTTCGGCTGGGGCTACGCAAATATCGTGTTGCAGACGCACGCGATCGGCGGCCTGCACGAGAACGACTTCATCGTGGCGGCGAAAATCGACCGCTTAGGCTAATCCTTGGCTTCCTCTCCCCATTGCGGAGAGGGCTGGGGTGAGGGG
>JAJPHK010000088.1 GCA_021325315.1 Alphaproteobacteria bacterium | reverse complement strand
TGGAAAGTCGTCATGGATTACCGGGTCTCGTCGCGCCAACCCGCTCGCTTCGCTCGCGGGGCGCGCCGGCCCGGTAATGACAAAGATTTTCTATTCCTTCCCGAGCTTCAGCCGCTGCACGCCGCCTTCCAGGCGCTGCGTGCGCTTGGACGAGACCATTCGCGTATTGACTCCGGCCCAGCCGATCTCGCCGGAGAGGCGGCCATATTCGATCTTCGGGCAGCGGTTCATGACGACTTTCATGCCGGCGGCCTCGGCTTTCGCGGCTGCCTCGTCGTTCCTCACGCCCTGCTGCATCCAGAACACGCCGGGGCGATTGGGAAGCGCGAGCACCTCATCGAGAATTTTCGGCATGTCCTCGGAGCGGCGGAAGACATCGACCATGTCGATTTTCTCCGGGACGTCCGCGAGCCTGGCGTAGGTCTTCACGCCGCCGATAAGCTCCCCGCCGCGGCCGGGATTGATCGGGAAGACCTTGTAGCCGCGTTCGGTGAGGTACTTCACCACGAACAGGCTCGGGCGGCTTTCGTTGGCGCTCGCGCCGACGATCGCGACCGTCTTCACGGTGTTGAGAATCCCGCGAATATAATTGTCGTCGTATCTGTCGTGGTTCATTTTTCGGAATTCAGCGGGAGGCGCGTCAACGGTCTTCCCATTTCGGCTCGCGCTTCTCGATGAAAGCGCCGATCCCTTCCTCGGCGTCGCGCGCCATCATGTTCTCGGCCATGACGCCTGCGCCGTATTTGTAGGCGTCGGCGAGATTCATATCGAGCTGGCGATAATAGGCTTCCTTGCCGATCTTCAAAACGTAAGCCGATTTCGAGGTGATCTTCTGCGCGAGCTCCAGCGCCGCATGATGTTGTTCGCCGACGCTGCACACACGATTCACGAGTCCCATTTCGTAGGCGCGCTGCGCGGGCACGAGTTCACCGGTCGAGAGCATCTCGAACGCATGATTGCTCGCGACCTTGCGGGAGAGCGCGACCATCGGCGAGGAGCAGAAGAGGCCGATCTGCACGCCGGGGGTCGCGAAGCTCGCATTTTCGGAGGCGACAACGAGATCGCAACTCGCGACAAGCTGGCAGCCCGCAGCGGTGGCGACCCCCTGCACGCTCGCGATCACCGGCTGCGGTAGGTGCACGATCGCCTGCATCATGCCGGCGCATTTTTCGAACAATGCCTTGAAATAGGCGCGGCCCCGGTCGGGGTCATTCCGGTGCGCGGTCATTTCCTTGAGGTCATGGCCCGCGCAGAAGACGGGGCCATTCGCGGCGATGATGACGGCGCGTACCGAGCGGTCGCCGCCGATCGTCTGCAAGGCGGCGATCAGCGTGTCCATCAATTCTTCGGAAAGCGCGTTCCGCGCGGCGGGACGATTGAGGGTGAGGGTGGCGATACCGTCCTTGTCGTCGCGCAGGAGGACAGTGTCCTGCGAAGCGGTTTCGGGGCTGCGTGCGGGCTTCGACATTTGGGCTTCCCGTTTCTCGGGCAACATTGTATCCGGAATAACGGCCGGGCAAACACCCGCGTTTCCGCGACTTTAGGAGCGATTATGCTGGCGCCGAAATTGACCGTGGGCGAGATCGAGGCGCATTTCGCGCGCGAATTTCCGCAAGGCGATTTCGGCCCGAAGGGCCTCTTCAAGATCGAGCGGGTGGGTATGGGCGAAGCGCTCGTGCGCATGAAGGCGAGCGACAAGGTGCTCAGGCCGGGGGGTACGGTATCGGGCTCCTCGATGATGACGCTCGCGGACGCGACCATGTATGTCGCGATCCTCGCCTCGATCGGCTGGGTGCCGCTCGCGGTCACCACGAGCCTCAACATCAATTTTCTCCGGAAGCCCAAGGCCTCCGACGTGCTCGCCGACTGCAAGCTGATGAAGCTCGGCAAGCGCCTCACCGTGGGCGAGGTCGCGATCCGCTCCGACGGGGAGGACGAAATGGTTGCACATTGCGTGGCGACCTATTCGATCCCGCCGTAAGGCGGGTAAGCAGCCCAGCTTCTCCACCCGTCATTACCGGGCCGTCGCGCCTGTTCGCGCTGGCGAGCGAAAGCGAGTAGCCAGCGCGAACACCTAAAAGCTGCCGCGCCGGACTCTCGCTTCGCTCGACGGCGCGGCAGGAGCGGCACGCGAGCCGTGGCGCGGACGTGACCCGGTAATCCATGAGGACTTTCCACGTATGCCGAGTTGCATCATGGATCACCGCAACTCGGGCCTGCCCGAGTTGCATATTTTAGTGCTCAAGTCGGCAACAGCCGACTTGAGTGTCTCGCAGCGGCATACGCTCGCTTTGCTCGCGGGCCGCTGCGGCCCGGTGATGACATAAAAATGAATGGGTTAGTTATTGGTATTAAAATACCAAAATTATAAGCATTTGAAATAACAAGATAAAACTTTATCTGTGTGCATTGACGGCGCGCCATTGCTCCCGTACATCACGCGCGGATTTCGCGGGCGTCTCGCCCACCTCCAACGGACAGAACCATGAAAACCTATTCGGCGAAGCCCGCCGACATCGAAAAGAAATGGGTGCTGATCGACGGCACCGGCCTCGTGGTCGGGCGCCTTGCTTCCATCGTCGCGATGCGGCTCAAGGGCAAGCACAAACCGACCTACACGCCGCACATGGATTGCGGCGACTTCGTCATCGTCACCAACTGCGAGAAGGTCGTCTTCACCGGCAAGAAGCGCGACCAGCAGGTCTATCACCACCACACCGGCTATCCGGGCGGCGTGAAGACGCGCACCGCGCGCTTTCACCTCGAAGGCCGCTTTCCGGAGCGCGTCGTGGAGAAGGCCGTCGAGCGGATGCTCTCGGAAGGCCCGCTCGCGCGCAAACAGCTCGGCAATCTCCGCGTCTACAAGGGCGACAAGCATCCGCACGAAGCGCAGAAGCCGGAAGTGCTCGACGTCGCCAAGATGAACACGAAGAACAAGAGGGTCGCCTGATGGCCGAAACCGTGCAATCGCTCGAAGGCCTTGCCGCGCTGAAGCAGAGCGGCGAAAACGAACCGCGCAAATATGTGCAGAAGCTCGACCAGTACGGCCGCGCCTACGCCACCGGCAAGCGCAAGGACGCGGTCGCCCGCGTCTGGGTGAAGCCGGGTTCCGGCAAGATCGTCGTCAACACCCGGCCGATCGAGGTCTATTTCGCGCGGCCGGTGCTGCGCATGATGATCCAGCAGCCTCTCGTCACCGCGAACCGGCAGGGCCAGTTCGATGTCATCTGCAAAGTCTCGGGCGGCGGTCTCTCGGGCCAGGCGGGCGCGCTCCGCCACGGCCTCTCGAAGGCGCTCACCGAATACGAGCCGGAGTTGCGGGGCGTGCTCAAGAAGGCCGGCTTCCTCACGCGCGACTCGCGCGTCGTGGAGCGCAAGAAGTACGGCCGCAAGAAAGCCCGCCGCAGCTTCCAGTTCTCGAAGCGTTAAGCGGAACAAGATCGAAAAAAGAAGGGCGCGGGAAATCCGCGCCCTTTTTATTTTTGCCTGACGGGCGGGGCGAGACGGCGCGCGACAAAATAACCGAGCGCGAGTACGGCGAGGATCGCGGCCGCGAGCACGAGATAGCGGTGATATTTCTGCTCGAAGAGCGCCAGCGAATGGCCGACGAAGGCGCCGAAGCCGACATGGGCGACCGCCCATAGCGTCGCCGCGACGATATTGCCGGCGACGTAGCGATGCACCGGCATTTCGAAAATCCCGGTCAAGAGCGGCACCAGCGCCCGCACCGGCGGCGTGAAGCGCGCGAGCACGATGCTTTTTACGCCATGCTCCTCGATAAACATCTCGCTGCGGCGGACGAGCCCGGGATAGTTCTTGAGCGGCCAGCGCGATAACACTGCGCGCTCATAATGATGCCCGAGCCAGAAGGAAAAACCGTCGCCGAGGCTCGCGCCGGCAATTGCCGCGAGAAGCGCGGGCAGGAGACTTTCCGCGTCCTTCGGCAGGATCGCGGCAATTGCGATAATGGCGGAAGCGCCCGGCACGAAGCTCCCGCCAATCGGAAGAGACTCCACGAAGGCGAGCAGAAAGACCGCCGCGAAGGCGTAATGCGGATGCGCATGCACCCAGGCGACGATGGCGTCGATATAGCTCAAAGACCCTCCGCGAGCTGCGCGATCGCCTTCATCGCGGCGGCCTGATCGTTGCGCGGCACGGAGTAGACCGGCACTTGCGCGAATTTCCGCAGCGTCGCGGCGGTGCCGCCAAGCGTGACGGTGCTTCCTTCGGACTCGCTGATGACAAGCGCGGCGATCTCCAGTTTTCGCGTCTTTGCGACTTCAATCGCGGTGAGCGTATGGCTGATAGTGCCGAGATAGCTGCCGGTAACGAGAATGATGGGAAGGCCGAGCTTCTCGATTAAATCGAGCACCGTGCGCTCGTTATCGAGCGGCACCATCAGGCCGCCGATCCCTTCGATCAGGAGGAACGCGTCGCGGGCCCGCGCCGCATCCTCGCAGCATTTTACGATGGCGTTGAAATCGACGCGGCGTCCCTCGCGCTCGGCCGCCAAATTCGGCGCGAGCGGCGCCTTGAAGCGGAAGGGCGAGACGCACTCGATCTCGGCGAGCGAAGGCTCTCTGCCCGCCGCTTTCAGCAGGAGCGCCGGATCGCTCCCGGCAAAATCCTTCGGATCAAAGCCGGTCAGGACCGGTTTCAGCACGTTCACGGCTTGCCCCTTGGCCGTGAAATGACGGGCGAGCGCCGCAGCGATGAAGGTCTTGCCGATTTCGGTGCCGGTGGCGGTGACAAAAAAGGCGCGCACGGATCAGTTCCCAAGCACACGCGAGCGCACGAGATGCGCGAGCCGTTCGATCTCGGCGTCCGGATGGCCGGCCGTGAAGGTCATGCGCAGCCGCGCGGTGCCTGCGGGTACCGTGGGCGGGCGGATCGCAACGACAAGAAAGCCCTCCTCGGCGAGCATTTCGGACGCGCGCAGCGCGCGTTTTTCCTCGCCGAGCATGATCGGAACGATATTCGTCATGGGCTCCGGCAAGCCCGCCGATTTCGTAAAGGCGCGCGCTTTCTGCACCGGTTTCGCGGTGAGCGCCTTGTCCGTCTCGATCAGTTCGAGCGCGGCGATTGCCGCGGCGGCGGAAGCGGGCGGCAAGCCGGTCGAATAGACAAAAGTGCGTGCGCGGTTGTGCATCCAGTCGATCACCGGCCGGGAAGCGCAGAGATACGCGCCATAGCCGCCGGCCGCCTTCGAGAGCGTGCCCATCTGTAGCGGGATTTCGACCGGCGGGTTTTCGATGAAAGCCGAGCCGCGCCCACCGCCGACCACGCCGAGGCCGTGCGCGTCGTCGACCAAGAACCACGCGTCATATTCCTTCGCCATATCGGAAAGCGCGCGGAGCGGCGCGATGTCGCCGTCCATGGAGAACACGCCGTCGGTGGCGATCATCGCATGCGGGTGGCTTGCGCGATGTTTGGCGAGCAGTTTCCGCGCCATAGCGGCGTCGGCGTGCGGAAAGGTCACTATCTTGGCGCGGCTCATGCGCGAGCCGCCCCACAGGCAGGCGTGGTTCAGCTCGTCCATCAGGATCAGGTCGTCCTTGCCGATCAGCGCCGGGATGATGCCGGTATTCGCGAGATAGCCCGAGCCGAACACGATCGCCGCTTCCGTGCCCTTCAGGCGCGCGAGCCGCGCTTCGAGCTCGGCAAATAGCGGATGATTGCCGGTCACGAGCCGCGAGGCGCCGGAGCCTACGCCGTATTTGCGGGTGGCCTCGATCGCCGCTGTCTTCACCGCGTCATGCTGGCTGAGATTAAGATAATCGTTGCAGCAGAAGGAAAGGAGACGTCTGCCGCCGCGCGTGACCCAGATTCCGTCCTCGCGGAACGTATCCACCAGCGTACGGCGTAAACTCGCAGCCTCGAGTTTCGCGAGCTTACCGGAGATGAAGTTGTCGAGCGATTGCATGCCTGTCCTTCCGGACGCTTTCGCGTCCCGCGCGCTAACCTGATAAGAGAGTTTCGCCATGACTGCAAAGCCCGGTTGGTACACGCGCGGATTCGAACATCTGTGGCTGCCTTACACGCAAATGAAGGTGGCGCCAGAGCCGCTTGCCGCTGTGCGAACGCACGGTTCGCGTATCGTACTCGCCGACGGGCGGGAGCTCGTGGACGGCATCGCGTCCTGGTGGACGGCGTGCCACGGCTACAATCATCCGCACATCGCCGAGGCCGTGCGGCGGCAACTCGAAGTTCTGCCGCATGTGATGATGGGCGGGATCGTGCAGGAGCAGGCGGCAACCCTTGCGCGCCGTCTCGCGGCGCTCCTGCCCAGCGATCTTTCGCGCGTGTTCTTTTCGGATTCCGGCTCGGTCGCGGTCGAAGTCGCGCTCAAGATGGCGGTGCAATTCTGGCTCAACAAGGGTGAGCGCAGGCGCAACAAGTTCATCACCTTTCGCGGCGCCTATCACGGCGACACCACGGGCGCGATGTCGGTCTCGGATCTGGACGCCGGCATGCATCATCTTTTTCAGGGCCTGCTCGTGGAGCAGCTCGCCGCCGACTTGCCGCGCAGCGAGCAAGACGCGGCGACGTTCGAACAATTCGCCGAGCGTCATGCCGACGAAATCGCGGGCATTATCGTCGAGCCCTTGGCGCAAGGGGCGGGCGGGATGCTCTTTCACGACGCCGAGGTACTGCGCCGGTTGCGGAAAGCCGCGGACAGGACCGGTGCACTGCTGATCTTCGACGAAATTTTCACCGGCTTCGGGCGGACGGGTGCGATGTTCGCATGCGAGGGCGCGGGCGTCGTGCCGGATATCATCACGCTCTCGAAGGCGCTCACGGGCGGCACGCTTCCGCTCGCGGCGACGATCGCGCGCAGGCGCATCTTCGATGCGTTCTGGTCGGACGATCCGCAAAAGGCGCTGATGCATGGGCCGACCTACATGGGGAACGCGCTCGCTTGCGCAGCGGCGAATGCGTCGCTCGATCTCTTCGAGCGGGAGCCGCGGCTCCGGCAGGCGGCGGCGATTTCCGTCGCGCTCCGGCGCGATCTCGGCGTCTGCCGGGGCTTGCCGCATGTGAAGGACGTGCGCGTCTTGGGCGCGATCGGCGTCGTCGAACTCGACAGGATCGCGAATCTTCATGCGCTGCGGCAGGCGTTCATCGAAGAGGGCGTCTTTGTGCGGCCGTTCGGCTCGATCGTATACCTCGCGCCGGCTCTCACGATCGGCGAGGAGGATTTGAAGAAGCTGACGGACGCGGTGGTGAAGGTGGTGAGGGGGCTGAAGTAACCGCACGAGCATATCGGCATGTCATGCCCGGCTTTATGCCGGGCATCCACGCCTTCCTGGCTGAGGTGCCGTTAAGACGTGGATGGCACGCGAACTCGGGCTTGCCCGAGTTCGCTAAATTTAAAAGAGCCCAAGTCGGGTAAACCCGACTTGGGTGACAAACCCGGCCATGACGGGCTTTCCAGACTAAATTCCTAAATGATTTCAACGCTAAAAATTTTTTGCGATTCCTTATCCCCAGCCCGCCGGGCGGCCTTATTTTGGGCCCGTCTCGATCCACGAGGGGCCGTCCTGCAGGCGTGCTTGGCGGGGGTCGGGACCGGCGCCCGCGGGCGCGGCTCGCCGCCGCGCTCCCGGGACGGCATGGGGCCCCGCCTCCG
>JAJPHK010000205.1 GCA_021325315.1 Alphaproteobacteria bacterium | reverse complement strand
GTGGCATGAACTCCTACTAATCAAACAAATTGCCTAAACGAGAGCTAATGATTTTCTCCTACCCTTGGTTCCTTTGCAAATCGCAAATTCAAGAGAATCAACGGTTCGGGTTGTGCGCGGAAGAGGCTGAGCCTATTTTGCACCCCATGCCTTTCCCGCCCTGACCCGCTTGGTAAACGCTCTGTCGGGTTTTGGTCACAACTCATGTAAAGGAGCCGCCGTCATGTCATTCACTTTGCCTGATTTGCCCTATTCGCACGACGCCCTCGCGCCGTATATGTCGCGCGAAACGCTCGAATATCATCACGACAAGCATCACCTCGCTTATGTCAATAACGGCAACAATCTTTTGAAAGGCAGCGGCCTCGAAGGCAAGTCTCTGGAAGAAATCGTCAAAGGTTCTTTCGGAAAGAATGCGGGTCTCTTCAACAATGCCGGCCAGCACTACAACCACCTCCACTTCTGGAAATGGATGAAGCCGAAAGGCGGCGGCAAGCTTCCGGGCGAACTGGAAAAACGGATCACCGCCGATCTCGGCTCGGTCGATAAGATGAAAGAGGAGTTCATCCAGGCGGGCGTCACGCAATTCGGCTCCGGCTGGTGCTGGCTCGCGGTGAAGGACGGCAAGATCGTCGTCACCAAGACAGCGAACGGCGAAAGCCCGCTGGTGCATGGCGGCACGCCCATTCTCGGCTGCGACGTGTGGGAGCACTCCTATTACATCGACTACCGCAACCGGCGCCCGGACTATCTCAAGGCGTTCGTCGAGAATCTGGTGAACTGGGAATATGTCGCGGAGCTGCTTTCCAAAGCGAAGTAGCGGAATCGCGGCCCAAATTGCGACTATCCCGCCTGGGTGGCAGTGCAGCGCAATCAAACTATTGCGCTGCACTTTCAGGCACTTGCACTGAGTTAAGAATACAGCCACAAAGTTTGCCTACATAATCGCCATCGTCCTGCGCGGCGGACGAAGGCATCCGAATAAGCCGCGATTTGGGATTATCGAGTTCGCCTGCCATGCGAATGCCAGCCTATCTCGCGCGTATCCGCTCCGCGCCTGCCGATCTTTTGGCCTATGCGGTGCTGTTCGCACTCGCGACCGTGACGCTCCTCACGTTCCAGGATTACGGGCTCGGCTGGGACGACTACGCACACTCGCAATACGGCGAGATGCTCTATTCCTATTACGCGTCGGGCTTCACCGATAAGCGCGCCTTCTCCTTCGTCAATCTCTACTACTACGGCGGCGGCTTCGACATCTTCGCGACCGTTCTCAGCAAGCTTCTGCCGTTCAGCCTGTTCGAAACGCGCAGGCTCGCGGGTGCGATCGTCGGCATTCTCGGCATGATCGTCGTCTGGCGCACCGGACGCCGCCTGGGCGGGCCGATCGCCGGCGTCGCCGCGCTTCTCCTGATCGCGACCGACCCCTCCTATTACGGCCACATGTTCATCAACGCCAAGGACGTTCCGTTCGCGGCGGCGATGATCTTCCTCGTGTTTTCGCTGGTGCGCGCCTTCGACGAATATCCCCGCCCGCGCGTTTCCTCGATTTTGATTTTTGCGCTGGCGCTGGGGCTCACCGTCGGCACGCGCATTATCGGCGGGATTGCCGCTGCCTTCGCGGGAATCGCGTTTCTTTTTCTCGTCGCGGGCGAATGGCGCAAAATGGGCCTGCGCCCGGCGCTCGCGCGCGCCGGAAAATTTTCCGGCTTCCTCGCGCTCGGGCTTCCCCTCTCCTACGCCGTGATGGGGCTCGTCTGGCCGTGGTCGGTACAGGAATTCGACAACCCGCTGCGCGCGATCGAATACTTCTCGCACTTCTGGGAGCAGCCGTGGAAGGAATTGTATAACGGCGTGCCGACGCTCATCCTCGACATGCCGCGCACTTATTTGCCGAAGCTTTGTCTCCTGAAATTCCCCGAAATTTTCATCGGGCTTTCGATCGCTGGCATCGCGGGTGCGATCGTGGCATCCGTGCGGGGGCTCGTGCCGCCTGCGAAGCGCGCGGCGCTGATGCTCGTGGTTTCGGCCGCGGTGCTGCCGGTCCTCCTCGCCGTGATCACGAAGCCCGTGCTTTATAACAGTATCCGCCACTTCATTTTCGTCGGGCCATCGCTTGCCGTGCTCGGCGGGCTTGCGGCTGCGTATATCTACCGGCAGGCGGAAGCCTACCGGCATCGTTTTGCAACGGCGGCGGTCGCGGTTTTCGCCGCGCTGATCGGCTGGACCGCGGTCGATTTCGTCCGCATTCACCCTTATCAATACGCGCTCTTCAACCATGTTGCCGGCAGCATGCAGCGCGCGTCGCAGCGCTACATGACCGATTACTGGGGCCTCGGCATCAAGGAGGCCGCGAGCGAGATGATCGAGCGGCTCGATGCGCAAGGTGTGAAGCCGCCCGTAGGCCGCAAGTGGCGCGTCGCCGTATGCGGACCGGGACACAGCGCGACGATCGAGCTCGGGCCGCATTTCGTCACGAGCTATGACGCGAAAGGCGCGGATTTCCGATCTCGCTCGGCACCTTCTACTGCGCGCAGCTTGACGCGCCGGTGCTTGGTGAGGCCGAGCGCGAGGGCGTCGTGTTTGCGCGCGCCTATGACTTGCGCGGCCGGCAATATGTGACGACCTGGGCCTATCCGCCGAAGCGCGACACGAAGAAGGATTTCACGACGGCGGAACACAAGGCGACAACGTTCTGGCATTGAGGTTTCGCCATTATTTGTCATGGCCGGGCTTGTCCCGGCCATCCACGCCT
>JAJPHK010000087.1 GCA_021325315.1 Alphaproteobacteria bacterium | reverse complement strand
GACGGCGCGATACGCTGGATCAAGGCATGCGGCGAGTGCAAGCGCGACAAGGACGGAAGGCCAGGTCATTTCATCGGCGTCGTCATGGACATCACCGAGCACAAGGAGGCGGAAGAGCGTCAACGGCTGCTTCTTCGGGAGACAAACCATCGAATCAAGAACTTGTTCGCTATCTTCCACGGCATGATCCGCATGAGCGCCCGCTCAGCCCGAACTCCGCAAGAGATGGCCGCCTCCCTCGTCGGCCGGTTGGAGACGCTCATGCGGGCAAAGGACCTTGTCCGCCCCGGCATCATGGGCACGGAGAAAGAGCAAGAGCGGACAACGATGGACGCGGTCGTGCGAACGATCCTGAAGCCCTATGAGGATGACAGCGCTCGCGAACGCATCGTCGCAAGCGGGCCTCCCGTGCCCGTCGGCGGGAAGGCCGCGACGAGCCTTGCCCTAGCGCTGCATGAGAGCGCGACGAACGCGGCCAAGTACGGAGCGCTTTCGGAAGCAGGCGGCTCCGTCCGCGTCGAGTGGGGCATACTGGATAGCGACCTCTATCTTGAGTGGGAGGAAAGCGGCGGTCCTCCGATTATCGCCCCTCCGCAAAAGCAAGGCTTCGGCAGTGTTCTTGCCCAGCGCAGCATTACGGATCAGCTCGGAGGCAAGCTCGCGTATGACTGGCGGCCCACCGGCCTCCTGCTGCAAGTGACTATTCCGCTGGATCGCCTTGGAATCTGAACTCGGGCAACCGGTCCTCGCTTCGCATCCTGCTCGGCGGCCGGGGTAATGACGGAAATTGGGGAGATGCCACGGAAGCCCGCACGGTCATCCGCAGCGGCAAAACGCCGATTCAGGTTCCGTTAACGCCCCTCGCCCAAAGTGGCCCGGATTGGCACAGGCGTGGCGGGTAGCCGGGAAGAACAGAAAAATGAGCACGCGTATTTTGGTGGTCGACGACGATCCGGTGCAGCGGCGCCTGATGGAGGCGATGCTGAAGCGCTTCGGCTACGAGCCGGAGACATTGGAGAGCGGCGAAGCGGCGCTGAAGAAGCTCGACAGCCCCGAAGGCGCGGGCATCGCATGCATCATCCTCGATCTCGTCATGCCCGATCTCGACGGCCTCGGCGTCCTGCACCGCATGAAGGAGCGCGGCGTCCGCGTGCCGGTGATCGTGCTCACAGCACAAGGCTCGATCGACACGGTCGTCTCCGCCATGCGTGCGGGCGCGGCCGATTTCTGCGTGAAGCCCGTGGGCGCCGAGCGCATGCAGATTTCCGTGCGGAACGCGCTTGCGCAGGCGGCGCTCGCCGGCGAAGTGCAGCGCATGAACCGCGCCGCCGCGGGCGCAGTCGCCTTTTCCGATTTCTCGACCGCGAGCCCCCGCATGCAGGCCGCGTTGAAGCTCGCGGAAAAAGCGGCGGCGTCCGAAATTCCGGTGTTGCTCGAAGGCGAGTCCGGCGTCGGCAAGGAGCTGCTTTCCCGCGCAATCCGCGCCGGCGGCAGCCGTGCGGAGAAGCCCTTCGTCGCCGTGAACTGCGGCGCGATCCCCTCGAACCTCGTGGAGTCGATCCTGTTCGGCCACGAAAAGGGTTCTTTCACCGGCGCTTCCGAGCGCCAGACCGGCAAATTCCTTGAGGCCGACGGCGGCACGCTCTTCCTCGACGAGATCGGCGAGCTTCCGCTCGACGCGCAGGTGAAGTTGCTGCGCGCCTTGCAGGAAGGCGAGATCGATCCGGTCGGAAGCAGGAAGCCCGTGAAAGTGAATTTCCGCCTGATCTCCGCGACCAATCGGGACTTGCTCGAACTCGTGAAAGCGGGACGCTTCCGCGAGGATCTGTTCTATCGCCTGCACATCTTCCCGATCACTGTGCCGCCCTTGCGCGACCGGATCGAGGACATTCCCGAACTTGTCCGCCGTTTTGTGACGCGCTTCGCGGCGGAGGAAGGAAAGCAGGTGCGCGCGGTCTCCGCCGAGGCGATCGTGATGCTGTCTTCCTACAAATGGCCGGGCAATGTGCGGCAGCTCGAGAACGCGGTCTTCCGCGCCGTGGTGCTCGCCGAGAGCGACGAGATCACGCCCGCCGAATTTCCGCAGATCGCGGCGCAAGTGCCGGGCTACGAGAAATTTTCGATCCCGCAGGCGGCGGGATCGATAAAAACATCGGAAACTTTACGGGCTTCCGCATCGCCGGTTGTATTCGACGCTCCTGCCACTTCTCCGGCAGGCCCGGAAATGCTCGATTTGCTCGGGCCGGATCGGCATGTGAAACCCATGCAGGAACTGGAGGCCTTCGCCATCCGTTTTGCCCTCGCCCACTACCGGGGCCGGATGACCGAAGTTTCGCGCCGCCTCGGAATCGGACGCTCGACCCTCTATCGCAAGCTTAAGGATTTGGGCATTGCCGGAGGGGACGAAACGGGAGCTGCGAAAATGGCCGATTCCGGCGTCACCGAGAATTGAGTGGCCCCGAAGTGACAGTCCGGCGCGGAATCGCTGTAATTTGCTGCTATACCTTGATTTGAAGGGGCCGCCTCTGTCACAAGGTCACCTTCCCCCAAGGGAGACCAAGATGCGGCAGTCCAAGGCTACGCTACTCGCCGGAAGCTCTTTTTCCGCCCTTCTGGGGGCGGGGATCCTGTTCTCCTCCTCAATCGCTAATGCGCAGAACGTAGCGCCGGGTGAGCCTTATGCCCGGGCACCGATTACGTTCGCGCAGAACACCGACACGAAGCCCGCGGAAGCGAAGCCCGACGTCGAGAAGCTGGTGCCGATGCCCGAGCCGGCGAAAGTTTCGCCGCCTTCAGTTCCCGATGCCCAGACCGGCAGCGTGCCCGCCGCAACCTCGGCGCCAACCGCACCGGAAGTCACGGTCGTTGCCCCCGCGGAAGACAAGCCCGCGCAATACGAACCCGCGAAATCGGAATCGGCAAAATCCGAGCCCGCCAAGAACGATACGCCCGCCGCCACGGCCGAAGCGCCCGCAACACCTGCTGCCACCGTCCCCGCGCTTTCTTCCACCGATCAGCCGGTCGCTGAAAAGCTCAGGGATTTGCTCGCGTCGAAGGCTCAGAGATATTTCGACCGCAAGGGCGAGCGTGACGGCGTGCTCGCCTTCTACAAGGAACGCAATTACGCGCCGCTCTGGATCGAGGACGGCAAGGCCAATGCACGCGCGAATTCGATGGTCGCTTACCTCAAGACCGTCGACAGCGACGGCCTCGACCCCGCCGAATATGCGACGCCCGAAATCAAGGCGGGCATGGACGCCGATGCGCTTGCCGACGCCGAGCTGAAACTGACCGACGCCGCGCTCGATTTCGCGCGCCACGCCGCCACCGGCCGCGTCAGCTTCACGCGCATCGGCAATGACCTGTATTACGACCTGAAATTCCCCGAGGCTTCGGACATTCTCGCGAAGCTCGCGGCTTCCAAAAACACCGGCGATACGCTTGCCGCGTATCTGCCGCAGCATCCTGCCTACAAGGCACTGAAGGCGAAATACGCCGAGCTCCGCGCGAAGAAAGACGAAGCGAAATTCGCCCGTATCCCGCACGGCCAGTCGCTGAAAATCGTCAAGACCAAAAAAGAAACCAAGACGATGGACGACCCGCGCGTGCCGCTCATCCGCGAGCGCCTTGGCGTCACGCAGAACCCGCAAAGCATGACCTACGATCAGGACGTCGCTGACGCGGTGAAAAAATACCAGGCCGATCACCAGATCAAGGCGGACGGGGTTCTCGGTAATTCCACGATCGACGCGATCAACGGCCCTTCGCGCGAAAAGGAACTCGACACCATTCTCGTCAATCTCGAGCGCTGGCGCTGGATCGACCACGATCTGCGCGGCAACAATTACGTGATGGTCAACGTCCCGGATTATTCGCTGAAGCTCGTGAAGGACGGCGAGAAATACTGGGACACCCGGATCGTCGTTGGCCAGCCTTCGAAGCCGACGCCGCTCATCAGCCCGGACATGAAGTTCATTACGGTGAATCCGACCTGGAACGTACCGCCGTCGATTATCGCGCGCGAATATCTCCCGGCGCTCCGCCAGGATCCGACCGTGCTCGAGCGCATGGGACTCCGGCTCGAACACAATCCCGACGGCACGGTCCGTATCTATCAGCCGCCGGGCGAAAAGAACGCACTCGGGCGCATCCGCTTCAACTTCCCGAACAAGTTCCTTGTCTACCAGCACGACACGCCGGATAAGTACCTGTTCGAAAAACAAACGCGCGCCTACAGCCACGGCTGCATGCGCGTGCAGAACCCGATCACCTATGCCGAGAAATTGCTGTCGATCGAGCTTCCGAACCAGAACTACACCGAAGCTAAGATCAAAAGCATGCTCGGCAATAACGAGCTCAACATCGATTTCCCGAAGCCTCTGCCGTTGCACATCACCTACCAGACGGCCTTCGTGGACGACGCCGGCAAGCTCGAGTTCCGCGACGACATCTACGGCATCGACGCACGCATGCTGAAGGCGATGAAGTCGGACGAGCGCAAGGTCGCCGATATCGCCGTCGAGCAGAAGGGCGTCGGCAGCGCCACCGTGAGCCGCGACGAATTGCTCTACGGCGATCCGCGCGGGCCGATGTTCGAGGGCTTCCAGAACCCGTTCCTGGCCCTCTTCGGCGGGCCGCGGCCCGATCCGCAAGCGAATAACAGGAATAACCGCCGTCGCGATCGCGAGGCGCGGGAGATCAGAAACCCCGGTTTCTTCGGACTTTTCCGCTAATTCCGGTCATTCTAAAGACCGCGCCCCACGCCAAATGGGGCGCGGTTTTCTTTTGGCGGCCCTATTTCGCCCATACTCGCTGAGTACCCAGACAAGCGACGGTGGAGGGGGTGGTAACTGCCAGTTAACCCTTTCCGACAACGATTCATTTTCGTTTGCCATACGCGGCCGGGGACGCTGCGCACGCGATGGTGACATGAGCGGACGACATCGCACGTGCCATTGAATATCGCGCGCAGAGCCGGTCGGAAAACCGTTTCACGCAACGGCAAATGCGTAGGCCTCGCGGCCCTCATCTTCTTTTTCGGATGCGAAAGCCTGCAGAGTGTGATCGCAAACGGCGACACCCGCACGATTTCCTTCCATCACGTCCATACCGGCGAAGATCTCACCATCACCTACAAGGTGAACGGCCGCTACGACGAAACCGCGCTGCAGAAGATCAACTGGGAACTCCGCGACTGGCGGCGCGAAGAGCCGATCAAGATCGATCCTCATCTGATCGACCTCGTCTGGGAAGCGCAACGCGAAGCCGGCGGCAAGGCTCCGATCCAGATCATCTGCGGTTATCGCGCGCCGGCGACGAATGCGATGTTGCGCGCGAAAAGCCGCGGCGTTGCGCAGTTCAGCCAGCACATGCTGGGCAAGGCGCTCGATTTTTATCTTCCCGATGTGCCGCTTTCCAGGCTTCGCGAAGTCGGGCTCCGCTTGCAACGCGGCGGCGTCGGTTTCTATCCGACCTCCGGCTCGCCCTTCGTCCATCTCGATACCGGCAATGTCCGGCACTGGCCGAAAGTCACGCGCGAATATCTCGCGAAGATTTTCCCCGACGGGAAAACCGTTCACATCCCCGCCGACGGCCGCCCGATGCCCGGCTATCAGCAGGCCCTCGCCGAGATCAGAGCGCGCGGCGATCAAAATGTAAGCTCGATCTCTGTGGCGTCAGCCGGCGAGACAGCGCCGACGGCCGGCGGCGACGCCGTGAAGAAATTCTTCGCCAAGCTCTTCGGCAAGAAAGACGAGAGCGGCGATGACGAAGAAACGCAAATCACCACCGTCGCCTCGCGGCCGGTCGAGATTGCTGCACCGAGCAAGCCCGCTCCCGCGGCGGCCGTCTCGAAAGTTCATGCCGTCGCTTCCGCCGACGTTCCGTTGCCCCCTGTGCGGCCGGCTATGGAAATCGCGGCCGCCCAGCACTCCACGCAAGTCGCTTCGCTGAACGACCATGCGCCGCTTCCGGTGGAAATCACCGGCGCGCCGCACGAGGGAGTGGCCCTCGGCTATGCCGCCGATTCGATCTTCTCCCCGCGCGCGATTTCCGAGGCGCCTGTGCCGCAGGCGTCTTCAGCGCCGCCCCCTCCCGCGCCGCGCCGCGTATCGGTGCCTGTGCCTGAGATAACCGCGAGCGTCCCCGAAATGACCCATACCAGCACCCTGCTCTCGGGCGACGCGGCCCACGCCCCGGCACGCCTGCTTGAAGCGCGTACGATGGATGATAGCGCTGAACTTCATCCGCAGGATCCGGCGATCGCAATGGAGCTCGCCGCCCCTGCCCGCGTCACGCTCCGTTCGCAATTCGCGGAAACCCTGGAGCAGCCCGCGCTCTCCCGCTTCGCGGGTCCGGCCGTCGTGACGATCCCGACGGTGTTTTCCGGCCGCTCGGCAATGTTGTCGGGTAGCCGCGTAACCCGCGTGGACTAGTTCCTGATCCCATCATTTTGCAGTCATCACCGGGCCGCAGCGTCCAGCGAGCAAGCGCAAGCGCGCGAGCGGTCGACGCTGCGAGACCCGGTGATCCATGCGGACTATCCGAGCATGCTGACATTCATCATGGATTACCGAGTCTCGTCGCGCCAAGCGGCTCGCTTCGCTCCCGCCGCCCCGCCGAGCGAAGCGAGGGTCCGGCGTGGCGCTTTTAGGGCGTTCGCGCTGGCTGCTCGCTTCGCTCGCCAGCGCGAACAGGCGCGACGGCCCGGCCCGGTAATGACGAGAAATTGCAAACTCCAGCCGATTTACCCGCCCATCCCCAGCGCATCGCGATAAAGATCGACGAGCGCCTCGTGCTCGCGCCGCTGGTCGGCATCCTGCCGATACATCCGGATCACGGCGCGTAAAGCCTTGACGTCGAAGCCCTCGCCCTTCGCCTCTGCGTAGACCTCGCGGATATCGTCGGAGATCGCTTTCTTTTCCTCTTCGAGTTTTTCGATGCGTTCGACAAAGGATTTCAGTTTCGCTTTCGCGAAATTGGGCGTGGCCGCCATCGCGGTCTCCGTTTCTGGCTGATGGGAATTTTTATCGGGCGATAGAATTTCGTGCTTGGTTTTTAGTGTTTTACTTCCGATTTCGCGAAGGCCGCTTTTTGCTCAGCGCTCGCCTCGCGCTGATAAAGCTTTTTCCATTCTTCGTAAGGCATGCCATAAACCGCCTCCCGGCTTTCGTCCTTGCTGAGCGCGACGCCCTTCTCGTCGGCGGCGTCCTTCATCCAGTTCGAGAGGCAGTTGCGGCAAAAGCCCGCGAGATTCATGAGGTCGATATTCTGGACATCGGTGCGCTCGCGCAAATGTTTCACCAGGCGGCGGAAAACCGCCGCTTCTAATTCGGTACGGGTACGATCGTCGAGCTTTGTCATCACGATATCCTTTCCCGGCTGGGAATACGCTACATCCTAGCCTTTCAGGTAAGACGAATCGAGAAAAACGCTACATGGACTGGACGGAAACCAAGGCGCTCCTCACAAAAATCTTCGATGCAGCGGTCGCCGCCGCGCATCCTGCGCATTGCCTCGCGCCGCATCTTCCGCCCGCGCCCGCACGCGGAAACGTGATCGTGCTCGCCGCCGGCAAGGCGGGCGGTTCCATGGCCGAAGTCGCCGAGCAGCATTACCTTGGCGCGGGCCTTTCGCCGGAACGCCTTTCGGGCATCGCGGTGAGCCGCCACGGTTACGGCCGCCCCTTGCGCAGAATCGAGATGATAGAAGCAGGCCATCCGGTGCCGGACGCGGCCGGGATTGCCGGTGCCGAACGCATGTTGCAGCTCGCCGCCTCCGCCACCGAAAACGATCTCGTGCTCGTGCTGATGTCGGGCGGCGCGTCGGCGAACCTGATCGCGCCGGCGGAAGGAATTTCGCTCGACGACAAGCGTGCGCTCACCAAGCAGCTCCTCGCCTCCGGCGCCAATATCGGCGAGATCAACACGGTGCGGAAGCATCTCTCCCGTATCAAAGGCGGCCGTCTCGCCGTCCAGGCCGGCCGCGCGAAGCTCATAACCTTCGCGATTTCCGACGTGCCGGGCGACGATCCTTCCGTGATCGGTTCGGGCCCGACGGTTCCCGACGCAAGCACGCTCGCGGACTCGCGCGCGATCCTCCGGCGGCGGCATATCGACCCGCCCGCCGCGATCGCGGCCGCGCTCGACAATCCCAAGAACGAATCCCCGAAACCGGACCATCCCGTTTTCAAGAGGAGCGAGTATCGTATCGTCGCGCGGCCCGTGGACGCACTGAACGCGGCCGCGAATGTCGCGAAGAGTGCGGGCCTCATACCGGTCGTCCTCGGCGCCAATCTCGAAGGCGAAGCGCGCGAGGTCGCGGCGGATCATGCGGCGCAAGCGAAAAAGCTCGCCGCGTCAGGACGGCGAAGCGTGCTGCTGTCGGGCGGCGAGCTCACGGTGACGATGCATGGCAACGGCCGCGGCGGTCCCAATCAGGAATATGCGCTGGCGCTCGCGCTCGCGCTCGGCGGCGCGCCGAACATTTCCGCGGTCGCAGGCGACACCGACGGGACCGACGGCGGCGGCGGCAGCGCATCAGACCCCGCAGGCGCTTTCGTCAACGGCACGACGCTTTCGCGCGCGAAAGCGCTCGGCCTCGATCCCGCCGGTTTTCTTGCCAACAATGACTCCACGAGCTTCTTCGAGCGCATGGGCGATTTGCTCGCGCCGGGCCCGACCTACACCAACGTCAACGATCTCCGCGCCGTTTTCATTGACACCTGAAATCGCGCGATAGAAAAAGAACCGCTGGCTGATTTGAGAAATGAGAATCTCCGCGACATGAGACTCACTTCTTTCCTTCATATCGCGCTGGTAATCGGGGGTATCGCATTGCCGTCGGCGGCGCATGCGGATTTTCGTGTATGCAATGGCACACAGGGCCGTGTCGGCGTTGCGATCGGCTATAAGGACAATGATGTTTGGTCGACCGAGGGGTGGTGGAACGTGCCGGCGAACAGTTGCGAAACGATCATGCGCGGGCCGCTCGTCGCCCGCTTTTATTATCTCTACGCCATCGACTACGACCAGGGCGGCGAATGGTCTGGCAAGGCCTATATGTGCGCGCGCGAAAAGGAATTCACCATCAAGGGCCGGAACGATTGTCTCGCCCGCGGTTATGACCGTATCGGATTTTTCGAGGTCGATACCGGCGAGCAGAAAAACTGGACGGTGCAGCTCACCGAGCAGGGCTTGAGCACGCCGCAACCCGACCAGCGCCCCCCTTACGCGCCGCAGCCGGGAAAACAGACACAATGAGACGGCAAAGACGCACCAAGATCGTCGCCACCATCGGCCCCGCATCGAGCGACGCCGCGGTGATGGAGAAATTGTTCATCGCCGGCACCGACGTCTTTCGCATCAATATGAGCCATACCAGCCACGATGCGATGCGTACCTATGTCGACCAGATCCGCGCGATCGAGAGCAAGCACAATCGTCCGATCGGCATTCTCGCCGATCTGCAGGGACCTAAGCTCCGCCTCGGCACCTTCGCCGAGGGCGGCGCCGTACTGAAGGAAGGCGCGCAATTCGTCCTCGACGACGATCCGAAGCCGGGCGATGCGAAGCGCGCTTATCTGCCGCATTACGAAGTGCTCGCGGCGCTCGAGCCCGGCCATCGCCTGCTGGTGAACGACGGGCAGGTGCGGCTGCGCGTGACCGACGCTTCGAAGAAGCGCGCCGTCACGACCGTCGAGGTCGGCGGCAGGATCTCCGACCGCAAGGGCGTGAACCTTCCCGATTCCATCGTCACGCTTTCCGCGCTTACCGAAAAGGATCGCGCCGATCTCGAAGCTGCGCTCGAAAAGGGCGTCGACTGGCTGGGACTTTCCTTCATCCAGCGCCCCGACGATATCGCGGAGGCGCGCAAATTCGCGCGCGGACGCGCCGCGATCATGTCGAAAATCGAAAAGCCCCAGGCGATCGCGCGGCTTTCGGAAATCATCGAGCTTTCGGACGCGCTCATGGTCGCGCGCGGCGACCTCGGCGTGGAATTGCCGCTCGAGCGGGTGCCCGGCCTGCAGAAGCAGATCACGCGCGGCGCGCGCCAGGCGGGAAAGCCCGTCGTCGTCGCGACGCAAATGCTGGAGTCGATGATCAACGCGCCGGTGCCGACCCGCGCGGAGGTTTCGGACGTCGCGACCGCGATCTTCGACGGCGCCGACGCGATCATGCTCTCCGCCGAATCCGCCGCCGGAAATCATCCGGTGGAAGCCGTGCAGACCATGGACAGGATCGCGCAGGAAGTGGAGCGCGACCAGACCTATCATCCGGTAATCGACGCCCAGCGTCCTTTCCCGGAAGCAACCGGCGCCGACGCAATCTCGGCGGCCGCGCGGCAGATCGCCGAGACGCTGCACCTGCCCGCGATTCTCTGCCTCACGAGTTCGGGTGCGACCGCGCTTCGCGTCGCCCGCGAACGGCCGCAGCCGCCGATCGTCGCGCTTTCCCCGAACATCTCCACCGCGCGGCGGCTCGCCGTCTTGTGGGGCACGCATTGCGTGGTGATGGAGGACGCGCCCGATCTCGGCGAGGAAGTGGAGCGGGCCTGCAACATGGCGTTCCGCGAAGGCTTCGCCAAGGCGGGCCAGCGCGTGATCTTTGTCGCCGGCGTTCCGCTCGGCACGCCGGGCGCAACCAACATGGTGCGGATCGCCTTCGTCGGCGGCAAGGACGAGCCGGCGGACTAAATCTCCTGCCCTTCGACCTTGAGCTGGAGCTTCCTGATGAATTCGTCGGCGCCTTCGAGATAGGGATCGACCGCGGCCGCGCGGCGGAAGGCCTCCAGCGCAAGTTTGTCCTCGCCCAGCTCCTGGAAGATGACGCCGAGGCCCGTGAGCGCCTGATAGTGTTTCGGATCTTTTGCTACGATCACGCGGAGATCGGCAAGCGCGCGAGGGATGTCTTTCGATTCGTAATAGAGGCTCGCCCGCTGTGCGCGCGCCTCGACGAAATTCGGCGCGATGCTGACGACGGAATCCAAAAGTTCGAGCGCAAGCCTCTTGTCTTTCGCCGCCAGGCTCTGCCGCGCGCGCGACATCAAAAGATCGGCCGTGGGGCTCCCCGATTGCAGCCGCGCGATCTCGATCTTGGCCTCGAGTATTTTCGCGGTTTCGGCATTGGGAGCTTTCGCGAGCGCGTCGTAGAGCGCATCCAACCGCACCGCCGGGTTCTGCGGCGGCTTGAGGCTCTTGCGGCCCGAATGTTCCTTGCGGGGATTCGATTGCGCGTGCGCCGCACCGATATCCGCCGCGACGAGGGCGAGCGAAACGGCAAGAAGCGGAAGCAGCCGGCGCAGCATCATGCGCTTAAGGTAAGCCGCCTCTGGCAAAGGCGCAAAGGCGGAACCGGCCCGCGCGGGATCAACTTCCCGCGCGCGCGAAGCGCCCGGCCGTCAGCCCTGGCGCGCCTTGAAGCGGCGCTGGGTCTTGTTGATGACGTAAACGCGGCCCTTGCGGCGGACCAGCCGGTTGTCGCGGTGGCGCTTCCGGAGCGAGCGAAGCGAATTGCGGATTTTCATGTTCGGTCCAAT
>JAJPHK010000084.1 GCA_021325315.1 Alphaproteobacteria bacterium | reverse complement strand
GGCTGGCTGCAGACGTGGCTTGTTCATATGCGCTCGCCCGGCACCCTGCTCCGCGAGCTTGGCTTCGGCGGTTTTTTCGCGTTTCAGCTCCTGGTCGGCGGTACCGTGCTCGCCGCTCTCGCGCATCCGTTTTTTCTCGCGCTGGTACTGACCGACGCGACCTTCGGCGATCTGTTCACGCCGAGCGAAAGCTTCGGCGAAGCCCTGCGTCGCGGCTTCGCAGTCACAACGCTGCTATCGGGCTATTTCTGTTCGATTCTGTTGTCATTGATGGGGCTTGCGCGCAGACGGCTGCTCGCGAGCGCCTGGGTGCTGCTGTTCACGCCAGTCTATTGGATCATGCTATCGTTTGCGGCCTGGCATGGAGCGCTTCAGCTGGTGTTGGCACCGCATTTCTGGGACAAAACCGAGCACGGGCTCGCGCGGACTTCCCGTCACGGAAAAAATTTATTGAAGCGCTCGCCGCTTTCGGCGCCGGCGCGCCGCGTCAAAGCCGTTTCCGCAAATCGGCCGCCGCTTCGTCCGCGCTTCGCGAGAGATTGAACGGCGCGACAAAACGGCCGTTCTTGTCCATCAGATACACGACGGCGGTGTGATCCATGGTGTAATCGCCGTCCTTGGTCGGGACTTTTTTTGCGAAGACGCGATATTCCTTCTTGATCGCGTCGATCTGCTCTTCCGTTCCGGTGAGGCCGAAAATGCGCGGATGGAACGAGGATATATATTGCTTCAATTTTTCGGGCGTATCGCGTTCCGGGTCGACAGTAACGAACAACGCGGCAGTCTTGTTCGCGTCCGACCCAAGCCGGTTCAGGACTTCCGACATCTCGTAAAGCGTCGTGGGGCAAACGTCGGGGCAGTTAGTGAAGCCGAAGAACACCAGAAACGGTTCGCCCTTGAAGGTGGCGTCGGTGACGGTGTTGCCGTTTTGGTCGGTGAGCGCGAACGGCCCCCCTACGGAGGAAGGCTGCGTCACCCGGTGCGGCATGACCATAACAAGTGTCGCGACCAATGTGAGCGAGCCTGCAAGAAAGGCGACCAGCAGCGCGAGGATCTTTGTTTTTGCCTGCGTCTTCTTCTTTTTCACGCGGGTCATCCGAAACAATTCGCAAGACCCGTACGGATCGTCTCGAAGAAGACGGCGGTGCCGTATTTCCACCAGAGCGCCGTACTCGTGGCGAGTCCGGCGCCGAAAAGCACGGACAAGCTCAGGAGGAAAACGCGGCGCAGGGAAATATGCTGTTCCACGGCACGGTTCATGGGATTTAGCTAATGCCGCAGAACGCGGACGTCAATCGCGGGTGTATCACGTTACGCTGATGGCGCGGACACCTAAGCCTACTCCTCTATCGCGCCTGATTTTATTCGATAGGCTGATATTGATCGCGGTAATTCGATGCGGTTTCCACGCAGAGCCGGGTAGGCCAAGATTGAGCGGGCCGGTGCGGGAAAAATCGCGGAAAACAATCGGCACCGATCCTTGATCCAGGGATGGGGGAACGCGATGTCAAACAAGATAGGAATCATTGCACTACGTTTATCGCTGCTGGTCTTTTTCCAATCGATTGCTTTCGCGGTCCATGGGGCGACGCTCACTGTCGTGAACGATACGGACGGCTACATCACCGTATCGGTTGACGGCGCTTACGGCTGCAACACTGCGGGCCATACGAGATGTACAATTCCCGTCTCACCGGGAATGCATACGCTGCGCGCGCAGACTGCGAGCGGCCAATCGACGAGCGCCCAGGCCCCAATACCGCAGGAAGGATACATCTGGACAATCTCTCCTGTTGCAAACGAATGCAGCCGGCGGGCCCGCGCGAGCGAAGCGCGTATCGCGGCATGGAACGCGAAATGCGTGGGCGCGGGTTCGGTTCGCAATCCCGGGCTTTACCGGCAGTGCGACAATGAAAGAAACGCATTGCGGGCCGAACAGCAACGAATCCTGAACGAGTGCCCGCATTAAACTTTTGCGAGAGAACGCCGTCGGCGCGCTATTAGATGAACAGGCGTATGGTTTGGAGCGGGCGAAGGGAATCGAACCCTCGTATGCAGCTTGGGAAGCTGCCGTTCTACCATTGAACTACGCCCGCGCGGCTTTGTTTTAAAACGGACGGCGCGACGGGGGAAGCGGTTTTTCGCCGGCGCCAGTTGCGCGCTAGTGTACCCGGATGAAGCAAACCAGCGCGGGCATTCTGCTCTATCGCCACAAGGAGGAGGCGACCGAATTTTTCCTGGTGCACCCCGGCGGGCCATTCTGGGCGAGGAAGGACGAAGGCGCCTGGACGATCCCGAAAGGGCTTGCCGCGCCCGGCGAGGATTTGCTCGCGGCGGCGAAACGCGAATTTTCGGAAGAAACCGGCTTCGCGCTAGACGGCAAGTTCCGGTTTCTCGGCGAGTTCAAGCAGCCGGGCGGGAAAATCATTCACGCCTGGGCGGTCGAAGGCGACTGCGACCCCGCGCAGTTAAAGAGCAATTTCTTTCCGCTCGAATGGCCGCCGAAATCCGGCAAGATTCAGCAATTCCCGGAAATCGATCGCGCAGCGTGGCTTAACGAAACGCAGGCGCGGGTGAAAATCCTGCGCGGGCAGATCCCGATTCTCGACGCCTTCAACGCGGCGCCGGGATCTCCTCCGGCGGCTTCACGTGCCGGAAGGAAAACAAAAGCGTCAGATCATACGCGATCTTCAACACGCCACAGAGCACGAGCGGCAGGCCGGAAAACGGCGAAGCCAGCAAAGCGCCCGCCAAGGCGGGGCTGAGCGAAGACGCGAGGCTTCGCGGCACCGCCGTGACGCTTGCCGCCGCCGCGCGCTCGGCGGGCGTGACCACCGCCATTACGTAAGACGTCCGCGTCGGCACGTCCATTTGCGAGAGCGCCGAGCGCAGCGAAAGCAGCACAAGCGTAATCGTAAGATTCGGCGAAAAAGCCGCGAGAATGAGAAAGATACTCGACGGAATATGCGTGAACACCATCGTGTTCACGAGTCCGATCCGCCGTGCGATCCAGGCCGCGACCGGATAGGAGAAGGCGCTCAACACGCCCGACCAGAAGAAAAAAAGACTCGCGGCGGTGAGCGACAAATCGAAGCGCTCGAACAGCCAAAGCGCCAAAAGCGATTGCACGACAAAGCCGCCGGCGAAGGCATCCAGGCTAAAGAGGGCCGCGAGCTTGTAAACAATGCCGCGCGAGGGCCCGAGCGGCGCATGCGGCTTCGCGCCTTCAACGTGCGCGTGCGGCAGCAAACGATAGAGCGCGGCGCTTAGAAGCCCGAGTACCGCATAGGCGTAAAACATCAAGCGAAACGCGTGCATTTCGGTGAAGCCGAGATGGACAAGGCCGTCGGGCGCGGCGGCTGCGAGCGAACCTGCCGCCATCGATAACGCGCCGATCAGGCTGTACCAGGCAAAAACGCTTGTGCGGTCACGGTCGGAAGCGTTCTGCGCGAGCATCGCGTGCTCGATCGGAATCAGGACGCCAATGTCGCCGGTCGACGGATTCAGGGTGCCGAAAAAGGCCACGACCAGAACGAAAGCGATGCTTTCGAACGCGGGAAAAGCGATTCCCGTCGCCGCCATCAGCGTGGCGCCGACGAGCAAAAGATTGCGCAGGTCATAGCGCGGCGCGAGAAAGCCCACGGACAGCGTCAGCAGCGCCGTGCCGAGGAGCGCCGCGGTTGCGACAAATCCGATTTCGAGCGGCCTGAAACCAATCGCCGAAAGATAAGCGGGCAGGATAATGACGGCAAAGCCGTCGCCGAAGCCGCGCGCGGCGCGCGCCGCGTAGAGAACGGCGAGATTGAATTTATTGTCCGCGACGAGTTTCAGAATCATGCCCGCGTCACCAGTGAAATTCGGATGGACGCGATTCTTCGGCATGACGCCTCATGGGGAGATCGCTTCCCCACGAGCGGATTAAAAGAGTCCACCGGAAAATTGTCAATCGAACACGGCGCCGCATTCTGAAATGCTGTCTCGCTACAACATCGGCAGCGAGCGCCGCTTCGGCCCGCGCGGGAAGGTCCGATCGATCCGCACGATTTCATCGTCGCTGAGCTTCAGCTTGCCGGCCGCCGCGTTGTCCTCGGCATGCTCAGGGCGTCCCGCTTTCGGGATCGCAAAGACGGACTTCCGCCGCGTGAGAAAAGCAAGCGCCACCTGGCGCGGACTCGCACGATGACTCAAAGCGATTTCGCCGAGCACTTTCCCGCCCGCCGAATTCGGAGCGGGGAAACGATCCTGCCCGAACGGCGAATAGGCGACGACCGCGACGCCGTTCTTCTCGCACCAGGGAATCACCTCGTGCTCGATCGCGCGCTGCTGCAGGTGGTAAAGCACTTGGTTGCAAATGATTTTCCCATTGCCGGTGACGGCAAGCGCCTCCTGCAAATCGCCGGCATCGAAATTCGATACGCCATAAGAGAGGATTTTTCCATCGCGCTTCAAATCCTCGAACGCGCGAAACGTCTCTTCCAGCGGATGCTCTCCGCGCCAGTGCAGGAGATAACAATCGAGCCGGTCGGTTTTCAGTTTCGCGAGCGAGCTTTCGCAGGCGCGGCGCGTGCGCTCGCGCGACGCATTGCTCGGCAGCACCTTCGAAACAATGAAGGCTTCGTCGCGCCGCCCCGCAATCGCCTCGGCAATTAGCGCTTCGGCGCCGTCATACATCTCGGCGGTATCGATATGATTCATGCCGAGGTCGAGCCCGCGGCGGAGCGCCGTGATCGCGCGCGAACGGTCGCCGTGCGCGATATTCCAGGTACCCTGCCCAATCACGGAGATTTCGGCCTTCAGCGGGCCAAAAGGTCGCTGTTCCATTTTCCGCCACCTCGCCGCTCTATAGCATGAACGAGGGCGCGATTCGGAGAATCTGATGCGCCGGCTATCGCAGACACTGCTCACGGCGGGGTTACTTCTCGGCAATTCGGCCGCGGCGCAGGATTTGCCGCCGCCCGGGGTCATTGAAAAAATCATTCCGCAATTGCAGGAGCCGTTAAAGGCCGCACGGATCGTGTTCCAACCCAAGCCTTCGAAAGCCGACGCGCTTTGCGCGATGCAAAGTTTTGAGATGACTTTGGAGCGCGACGACAAGATAAAGCCGAACAAATATCCGGTGCTGCTCAATCCGCAACAGGGCGCCTCCGTCCTGCCGCGGCAGATGCTCGCGGTAATCGACCGGCTCGCGGTCGATGCCGACGGTGCCGCGCGCGCCTATCATCCCGAAGACGTGTTCGGAAAGGGCACCTGCACGCGCAAGAAGGATGCCCAAGGCCGAGACGTCCTGAGTGGCATTTGCGCGCTCGACAGCTTTGCCTCAAGCGGCATTCGCATTTTCGAGAACGCGGAGCGCGTGCGATTTCCGAGTCCTGCCAAGCAGCCAAAAGAAGCCTCCGAGACTGTCGAACGCTGGAGGAATTTCTGGGCACTGATCCGCGACCGCAAGCTTCCCTCTATCGACTTCAAGGCGATCGGCGGCCCGCTCGCGCCGGAAGGCTACCGGATGTTTTATTGGAAAGAGCAGAAGCTCTCCGCCTTCTTCAAGCACGCGATCATCCCGCATACGCGTGACGGCTATCCGTGCTTGCGCGGGGAGGATGAGCGCTACCCCGGCTATTTCATCACCGCGACCACACTCACGCAGCCCAGCCGTGTCCGCAACGACGGCTGCGCGCCGACACGCTATATCGACGCGCTGGAAATTCCGTTTTTCGTGCTGCCCGGCGGCAGTGTCGGCACGGCGCAGATCGGCGACATCGTGATCGGCTTTTACAAAAGCGGCGGCACGGAACGCCTTGCCTTCGGCATCGCCGCCGATGCGGGACCGGTCGAGCAATTTGGCGAAGGTTCGGTCGCCTTCAACCAGATTTTGCTCGGCCAGACGAGAAAGCCCGTGATAAATATCGACGACGTGAATTCGTTTCACATCTCGAGCGAGCGATTGAAAAAGGACAATGCGACGCTCGCGATTTTGGTGCTCGGCGGCACCAAGCAGCGGCTCGACGGCAACTATTCGCGCGAAAATATCGAGAAGGTCGGCCGCGTGGAGCTCGCGCGCTGGAACGGCGGTAGTGCGAACATGACGGCGAGATTGAACGCGTGCTTGGGGCAGATGAGGCCTTAATCGTCGCGGCCTCATGGTGAGGAGCCGCGTCAGCGGCGTCTCGAACCATGTGGCCGCCCATCCTTCGAGACGCGGCGCATTAAAATGCGCCGCTCCTCAGAGTCTGACTCAAAAAGAGACCAATGAAATCAAGCTCTCTCATCTAGCTCCGTCATGCCCGGCCTTGTGCCGGGCATCCACGCCTTTGCTTCAAAGACAG
>JAJPHK010000148.1 GCA_021325315.1 Alphaproteobacteria bacterium | reverse complement strand
TCGAATGTGCTCGCCGAACTGGAGCGGCTTGGCATTTCCATCAACAAGGACGATCCGAAACTTTCGCATCTCTTGGACGAAGTGAAAGAGCGCGAGGCGAAGGGCTATGCTTACGAAGCGGCGGATGCGTCGTTCGCGCTACTCGCACGCCGCATCCTCGGTACCGTGCCGAATTTCTTCAACGTCGAGCGCTTCCATGTGAGCGTCGAGCGCCGCTACAACGCCAAGGGCCAGCTCACTTCGGTCGCCGAGGCGACGGTGAAGGTGAATGTCGGCGGCGAAACGCTGATGTCGGCGGGCGAGGGGAACGGGCCGGTGAACGCGCTCGACGTTGCGCTCCGCAAAGATCTCGGCAAGTACCAGCCTTATATCAAAGGGCTCAAGCTCACGGATTATCGCGTCCGTATCCTCGACGGTGGCACTGAGGCGGTGACGCGCGTCCTGATCGAATCCACCGACGAGGACGGCGACCGCTGGACGACGATTGGAGTCTCGCCCAACATCATCGATGCGTCGTTCCAGGCGCTGGTCGACTCGATCACCTGGAAGCTCCTGAAAAGCAACGCGCCCGCATGATCGACCACGTTTCCGTCGGCGTGCGGGATCTTGCGGCTGCAGCCCGCTTCTACGACGCGGTGCTTTCCGTGATCGGCTATGTGAAGCTCGACGACCGCGAAAAGACCAAAGGCTGGGGAAAGCCGGGGAAGCATTCCGAGTTCTGGATCAACGCGCGGCCGGAAATGACAAAAGTTTCCGCCGATAGCGGAACGCACATTTGCCTGCGCGCGAAAAATTCCGAGCTGGTCGATGCGTTTTTCGTCGCCGCGATGAAAGCGGGCGGCGTTTCCGACGGCGATCCCGGCCTGCGGCCCGAATTCGGTGACGGCTATTACGCCGCTTTCGTTCGCGATCTAGACGGCAACCGGATCGAGGCCGTTACATTTGTGAAGTGACGTGTTCTCTTTGTCATGCTTGGGGCAAGCCCGGCCATGACAGTCGAAAGAACCGCGAGCACTCAATACATGCCCGGCACAAGCCGCCATGTCCTCGCACGATAGGCCTCGTATTCCTTGCCGAATTCGGAGATCAGCAGCGTTTCTTCCGCATTCATGCGCGCGACGAGCGGCACGAGATTGAGCGCTGCGAGAATGACACCGACGCCTGAGCGAAAGGCGAGCGCCCAGCCAAGCGCGCCAATCAACAGGCCGAGATAGCTGGGGTGGCGGATCAGGCGATAGATTCCGGTCGTAACGAGCTTGTGTCCCGGCTGGATCGCGACCAGGCCGCTGAAGCGGCGGCCGAGCACGAATACCGGCCATAGCCGAATGATGCCGCCAATCGTGAACAAGGCGACGCCGGTCCAGCGCACTGTGTCGCCGTCGAACGTCCAGAAGCCGATGCGATCGGTGTAGGCCGGAAAATACGCCGACAAGAGCCCGATCGCGAAGAATGCGGGCAGGACCCAGCGGTTGGCGCGATCCTCGCGCTCGCCGGAGCTTAGGTTTCCGCCGGTGAAGATCGAGGCAAAGGCGAGGGCAAAGGTGACAATCGTCAGCGCCACGAGCGGTCTGTGCGAAAAGAACGGCGCCAATCCGCCGGCGCCGATAATTGCGATGCCGAAATGCACGAGAGTGCCGGCAAGCGCCGCCAGAATGAGTTTGGGGTCCATGTTGCCTCGTCTCGCGCCGAGAGTGATGGAACTTTTTTCGCTATGCAAGCTTATTAGCGGGCGGAGCTTTCATGGCAAATGCGAAAAACGGAAACAAAGCGTCGCTTGCCGCGCAGCGCACGCCGCGAGCCAGCGCATCCGACAAGGCGGACAGAAATCTTTCCTGGTTCGCGCGCTTCGCGCACGAGACAGCGCGCTACGCGGGCAAGCCTATCACGTTTCTGATCTGCGTGGCGCTTGTGGTCGTCTGGGCGCTGACCGGCCCGATTTTCAATTTCAGCGACAGCTGGCAGCTTGTCATCAACACGTCGACGACGATCGTTACGTTCCTGATGGTCTTCCTGATTCAAAACACGCAGAACCGGGGCGCGCTCGCTTTTCAGATCAAACTTTCCGAGCTTGTGCTCGCGATGAAGGGCGCGCCGAACCGATTCGCTTCGGTCGAGGACTTGTCGGACGAGGAACTCGAAAAGCTTCACGACGAATGCCACAGGCACGCGGCTATCGCCTCGGAGCATGCGGAACACGTCAAACGCGCACTGGCGAAGCGCCGCCGTCAGGCGCAAACGAAAAAGAAATAGCCGTCAGATTTGTCCGCGCAGCGCGAGCAGGACGGCAATGGCGAGCATGATACCAAGCACGCCACCGGGACCGAATCCCCAGCGCGAGCTATAGGGCCAGGCCGGAAGCGCGGCGACGAATAGCATCGCGAGCAGGACGATCAGCGCCGCAGAAACCGGAATTGCCATGCAAGCCTCCCTGGCAGGCGGAACGCAAACTCGAATCAAGCCGCGCGGCGTCTATTATCGTCGGCGGAAGTGCGGCGATTTTTGGAATTGCGCGGCTTTGCACTCGCCAGGCCAAACGCGGCAAGGCCCGCAATCGCAAGTGGGATGACCCTGCCGAAGCCGATCGTGCGCGCGAGCTGAATAGCGGCGAGTATGAGCGCGGGATCGGCGAGCCAGGCGGGCGCCTTGGCGGCTTCGGCTTCCTCGTGTTCCCGGTGCCGTTCCGCACGGCGGCGCAGGAACGCGAGCGTCACTAGCGCAATGACGGCGATGAGCAGGAACGCCCCGCCGAGCACGCCGCTCGCGACGATCGCGTCATAGTGCTGCTGTGTCCAGAGGAAGGCTGCAATCACGAGCAACAGAAAGGCGGCCACGCCTGCGGCCGCCGCGATCGCCCCGAAAATCGCGGTTTGAATGATCGAATTGATTTGCTCTTTCACCTCGGGGTTCTCGCGAAGGAGCGAGCGCCGGACTAGCGCCGCCACATCGCGCCGAGCACGAAACCGATGCCAACCGCCATTGCGAGCGTCGCTAGCGGCCGCTCCCGCATGGATTCATCGAGTGTTTCGGCAAAGGTATCGCGCATGTCACGGACCGCCTCGGACGCTTCGTCCGCAGCCGTGTGAAGCTGTTTTCGCGCACGCCTGTAGGCTGCATCGCTTTTGGCCTCCAGCAAATTGACAATCTGTTTGCTCAGTTTGCTGATGTCGTCGCGCATGGCGGCAAAGTCCTCTTGCAGGCTCTCGACCGTGGCTGAGGCATCTTTCGTGAATCTGGCGGTGGAATCGGCAGTAGCCATCGTCTTCCCCCTTTTAGGGACAGGTGGAGCGTATTCTTGGCGCTTTAACGCGCAGGCAAGGCAAAGGTTCGAAATTTTCTGATGGCGAAACCCGCGCCGCGAGCCGCTTACATCCCGCTCGCAACAGCCTGTGCGGCTTCGCTTTGCGCTTCCACGGCCGCGCGCAATCTGGGCACGATATCCTGCGCCCGGTCGGCGAGGAGATAGCGCACGCCGTCGTATAGGAATTTGTCTTTCTGCATGTGCTGGAGAAGCGCGATCAGCGGATTCCAGTAACCCTTGATGTTCGCGAGCAGGACCGGTTTCTGATGCCGGTTGAGCTGCACCCAGGTGAGCTGCTCGACAAGCTCCTCCAGCGTCCCGATACCGCCGGGCAGCGCCACGAAAGCATCCGCTTCCTCGACCATGACGCGCTTGCGCATGTGCATGTCGGGCACGATTTTCAGCTCGTTCGTTCCCTCCTGTGCGCGTTCGCGTGCGACAAGGAATTCCGGAATGACACCGAGCGCATTTCCGCCGTTCTTCATCACGGCGTCCGAAAGCGCGCCCATCATGCCGACATGGCCGCCTCCATAGACGAGGCGGATTTTTTCATGCGCAAGCGACGCGCCGAGAACGCGCGCGGCTTCCAGATAGGCGGGATCGCGGCCCGATGACGAACCGCAGAAAACGCAAACGCTTTTGAATGCCGGCATAGGTCAGTGATCCTCGAAATATTTCAGTCCGTCGCCGTCCCAACGATAGCGCTCGGTGACCTCGGCGCGGCGACCGCTCTGGTCGACGCGCGTGAGACGCACTTCGATTATATTCTTTTCGATCGAGACGATACTGCCGTTGTCGGCGAACAGAAACGGCTTCTTGTCGCCGCTGTCGTTGGTGATGTCGACCGGCAGGAACTCGTTTCGCGCGGCGTCCCACTTGAACACGAGGATCGCGCCTTCGGTCGAGGTGACCTGGCCGCGCACCACGATTTCGTCGATGCCGTCCTTGTTAAGGTCGGCGGTGACGACCGTCGTTTCCTTTCCGCCCGAACGGAGCGGCATGAACCGATCGCCGAGGCCGTCGAGCTTCTGCATTCCCGAAGGAAGCGCGATCTCGATATAGGCCGCGCCTTCCGCGGGCTTCACGGCGTTCACCGCCGCGCTCTTGCCGCCCGGCAGGCGTGCGCTCGCGCTCATGGTCTGAGCGAAAACGGGGTACACAGCCGCGGCAACAATGACCGCGGCAATCAACCGGTAAATTCGCATGAAGGCTCCGGTGGGGTCTTCCGAAATATAGGAGACCATCTAGGGATTTGAAATAGGCCGTTTTTCGGGCATGGCGGCGGAATGCGCACCCGCCTATATAGGGATTGCGACGCGAACATGAATATTCATCAGCTTCCCGACAGCCGCAGCGAATTCGTGCGTGCGGATGCGCCCGCGCTGAAGGCGCCGCGTGTTTCCGTACCGAAAGGCGGCACGCTGCTTTCGACCATCGCCGGGCTCTGGCCGCATATGTGGCCGTCCGGCCGTCCCGATTTGAAGCGGCGCGTGCTGATGGCTTTCGTGTTGCTTGTCGGCGCGAAGCTCGCGACCATCGCGCTTCCCTTCAGTTTCAAATGGGCGACCGATGCGCTGGTCGCCGTCTCCGAGGGCCGCGCGCCGGTGCAAGGCGTTCTGCCCTCGATCGTTGCGGCACCCGTCGCGCTCGTGCTCGTCTATGCGGCGTTGCGCATCTCGATGGCGCTGATCACGCAACTCCGTGACGGCCTGTTCGCGAAGGTCGCGCTGCATGCGGTGCGGCGGCTCGCGCATCTCACCTTCGAGCACATGCATGCGCTCTCCTTGCGCTTTCATCTCGAGCGCAAGACCGGCGGCCTGACCCGCATTCTGGAGCGCGGACGGAACGGCATCGAAGAACTGGTGCGGCTCGTGATCTTGCAGCTCGCGCCGACGGCGGTGGAGCTCGCGCTCGTGATGGGCGTTCTGTTGCTCGCGTTCGACTGGCGCTATGCGCTCGTCGTTCTCGTCACCATCTGCGTGTACATGACCTACACCTATTTCGCGACCGAATGGCGGATCTCGATCAGAAGACGGATGAACGAATCCGACACCGAAGCGAGCACAAAGGCGGTCGATTCGCTCCTGAATTACGAAACCGTGAAATATTTCGGCGCCGAGGCGCGCGAGATCGAGCGCTACGATCAATCCATGGCGCGCTACGAGAAGGCGGCCACGTCCACCTATACCTCGCTCGCGGTGCTGAACGCGGGCCAGGCGGCGATCTTCACGTTGGGGCTCTGCGGCGTGATGCTGCTTGCTGTCCTCGACGTGCAGGCGAAGACGCGCACGATCGGCGACTTCGTCATGGTCAACACCATGCTCATCCAGCTTTACATCCCGCTCAACTTCATGGGCATGCTCTATCGCGAGATCAAACAGTCGATCACCGACATCGAGATCATGTTCGGGATTCTGGCGCGCGAACCGGAGATCGAGGATACGCCCGGCGCGAAACCGTTGCAGGTGCGCGAGGGCGCGGTGAAGTTCGAGAATGTGCATTTCACCTACGAAAAGGGCCGGGAAATCCTGAAAGGGATCTCCTTCGAGGTGCCGCCGGGGAAGACGCTGGCGATCGTCGGGCCTTCCGGCGCGGGAAAATCCACAATCTCGCGGCTCCTGTTCCGGTTCTATAATCTTTCCTCCGGCAAGATCACCATTGATGGCCAGGACATTCGCGGCGTCACGCAGCGTTCCCTGCGCGCCGCGCTCGGCATGGTGCCGCAGGACACGGTGCTGTTTAACGACACGATCAAGTACAACATTCGCTACGGCCGGTGGGACGCTTCTGACGCCGAAATCGAGGAGGCGGCGCGGCTCGCGCAGATCGACGATTTCATCCGCTCCATGCCGCAGGGCTACGACACGGAGGTCGGCGAGAGGGGCTTGAAGCTTTCCGGCGGCGAGAAGCAGCGCGTCGCGATTGCGCGGACGATTTTGAAGGCGCCTCCGATTCTGGTGCTCGACGAGGCGACGTCGGCGCTCGACTCCTATACCGAGAAGGAAATTCAGGACGCGCTCGACCGCGTCTCGAAAGGCCGTACCACGCTCGTGATCGCGCACCGCCTTTCGACGGTGGTGAACGCCGACCAGATCATCGTGATCGACGAGGGGAGAGTCGTGGAGCAGGGCACCCATGCCGAGCTCTTGGCGAAGAACGGCCTCTATGCCGGCATGTGGAATCGCCAGCGCGAGGCCGAGGAAGCGCGCGAGAAACTACTGCACGCTGGCAAGGACGCGCTCGACGCGATTACCCCTGCAAAGGCCCCGTCACCGGCCGACCTCGCCGAACAGGCGAATATGGAGAACTAGAAGGGCGGCTTGGAATGAGCTACTGAGCTGATCTTTGTTTTCCTTCTTCCGCAGTGGAGAAGGGACAATACGGATAGTCAATCATCGAAATTTTGATCCAGAATTACACCCATCATGTCCATCATCGACTCGATTACCAAAAACCTCGCCCCCATCCACAAGGAGGGCTACCCCTTCATCGGCATCTTCGCGCTCGTTGCGCTGGTGCTGTTCTGGCTCGCGAAGCCGTTGGGCTGGCTTGGCGTTTTGCTCACCGCCTGGTGCGCGTATTTCTTCCGCGATCCGCGGCGCATCACGCCGGTGGGTGACGGGCTGGTCGTTTCGCCCGCCGACGGCCGCGTCTCGCAGGTGGCGCTAGCTCCGCCGCCGCCGGAATTGCAGCTCGGCTCGGAAGCGCTCGTACGCATTTCGATTTTCATGAGTGTCTTCGACGTTCACATCAACCGCGCGCCGGTCGCGGGCGTGATCCAAAAGATCGCCTATAAGCCCGGAAAGTTCATCAACGCCGATCTCGACAAGGCGAGCGAGGACAACGAGCGGAACGGCCTCGTGATCCGCACGCCGATGCACTCGATCGGCGTCGTCCAGATTGCCGGGCTGATCGCGCGCCGCATCGTCTCTTTCAAGCGCGAGGGGCAAACGGTCGAGGCGGGCGAGCGTTTTGGCCTCATCCGTTTCGGCTCGCGCGTCGACGTGTATTTGCCCGCGCATGCGAAGCCGCTCGTTGCCGAAGGGCAGACAGCGCTTGCGGGCGAAACGGTGATCGCGGATCTTTCGCCGCAATCGAGGGAATTAACCTTCCGCGCGGGATAAAACGCGCCCGCTTCCGCGCCTGCAACCGAAAGGCTAGGATGACGCCATGTCACATTTGTTCGCACCGTTTCAGCCGGAATCCGAAGAACCGCGCCGCCGCCGGTTCAAGCCGATTCCCGTTCGCATGCTGATCCCCAACCTGATCACGCTGTTCTCGCTCTGCCTGGGCTTGACCGCGATCCGCATGGCGGTCGACGGCAAGTTCGAGCTTGCGATCACCTCGATCGTGATCGCGGGCATCCTCGACGGCATCGACGGGCGCATCGCGCGGCTTCTGCATTCCACCTCGCGCTTCGGCGCCGAGCTCGACTCGCTCGCCGACTTCGTGAGCTTTGGCGTCGCGCCCGCACTGCTTCTTTATTTCTGGGGCTTGAACGCGTTGCATTCCGCGGGCTGGATCGCTGTCCTCGTGTTCGCGATCTGCGCCGGGCTCAGGCTCGCCCGCTTCAACGTCGCGCTCGACGACCCGAACAAACCGCCCTACACGGCGAACTTTTTCGTCGGCGTACCGGCGCCCGCAGGCGCGATGATCGTGATGCTGCCGATTTATCTCGAATTGATGGGCTTGCCGCATACGGCGGCAAGTCCGGCGATCGCGCTTGTCTATGTCATCGCGATCGCTTTGCTGATGGTTTCGTGGATTCCGACGTGGTCGGGGAAGGGCATATCGGGGCGCGTGCCGCGCGAGCACGTGCTCCTGATCCTGATCTGCGTCGTCTTTTTCGGCGCGCTGCTGGTGAGCTATCCGTGGGAAGTGCTCTCACTCGGCTCGATTGCGTATTTGTGCTGCATCCCGCTCGCGTATCTTCAGTACAAAAAGCTGGAGCGCGCTTATTTCGCGGCCGCATCCGGCGGCATGATTCAGCCCGACACGGCCAAGATTGAGGAAGAGCGCCCCACCGGGCCGTTGAACTAAAGCAACGCGAAACCCGCGGCCGCCGCGGCAATTACCGCCGCCCACGGCGGAATTTTCCAGAACTCGACCGTTGCATAGACCGCGAGCGCAATCACAAGCGCCCGCACGTTGGGAATTCCGAGCGGAATCACCGGATTCCACAGCACCGCGCCAAGCAGGCCGACGACCGCGGCGTTGACGCCTGAAAGCGCCCGCCGTGCGAGCGGCGCGCCGCGGAGCTGCCACCAGAACGGCAGCGCGCCGATCACGAGCAGCATCGACGAGAGGAAGATTCCGATGAGCGCGATCAGTGCGCCCGGGACGCCGTTCGGCGGCATGGGCATCAGCACGCCGAGATAGGCGGCGAACGTGAAAACGGGGCCGGGGACGGCTTGCGCCGCGCCATAGCCCGCGAGGAACTGATCGTGCGGGATAAGACCGCTTACGGCGGCTTCGAGCAGCGGCAGCACCACATGGCCGCCGCCGAAAACGAGCGAGCCGACGCGATAGAAGGAATCGAAGAGTCTGAGCGCGCTCGAGCCGGTCGCGGCGGAAGCGATCGGCAGGAAGATCAAGATCGCCGCGAAGATCGCGAGCGACACAAGTGCGAACCGGCGCTTGACCGGAACGCGGAGATGCGCGCCGGAGGTTTTTCCGGCTTCCTCGTTCCGCAGGAACAGGAGCCCTGCGGCGCCGCCAAGCACGAGCGTGAGGATCTGTCCGATCGTTCCGGGCACGAGACTCGCAAACGCCGCCGCCGCGACCCCGATTGTCGCCCGCTCGCGCCCCGCGCAAAGCGTGCGCGCCATGTTGATGACCGCTTGCGCGACGACGGCGACCGCCGCCGCTTTCAGCCCGGCGAGCCAGCCGCCGCCGAGCGCGCCGCCGAGTGCCGCGACGCCGTAGGCGAAAGCGGCAAGAAGAATCGCGGAAGGCGCCGTGAACGCGACCCAGGCCGCGATCAGCCCGCCGACCCCTGCGCGCAGGAGTCCGATCGCCATGCCGACCTGGCTCGACGCCGGGCCCGGCAGGAACTGGCACATCGCGACGATGTCGGCGAAGGATTTGTCGTCGAGCCAGCGCCGCTTCTCGACAAAGGCATTCCGGAAATAGCCGATATGCGCGACCGGCCCGCCGAACGAGGTGAGCCCGAGGATCAGGAAAGCACGGAAGACTTCGAGCGCCGAGCCGCGCGGCTCGGACGCCGTCTTCGGCTTTACACGCACCGGTTTGGCCATCAGCGCACGAGCGGATAACCGGGCATCAGCTCGTAAGGATGCTTCCAGCCAGGAAACGCCTTGATGCGCTCTAGCCACGCACCGATCGCAGGATATTCCTTAGGAATGTCGAAACCGAATTCATCAGCCGGGTAGTACATATAGCCGCACATGGAGATGTCGGCGATGGTGGGCCGGTCGCCGAGTATGAATTTCCGCTCCTCGAGTCGCTTGTCGACGATCGCGAGATTGTTGTCGATCCGCGGCTTCAGGAAATTCAGCGCGCCCGGATCGGGCTTTCCCGATAGCGTCTTCACGAAGCGATAGGGCCCGAGAAAGCCGTTCACCTTCTGGTTATCGAATAGGAGCCAGCGCAGGCATTCGAGCTGCTCGTCCTCGCCGCGCGGCTGGAATTTTCCGAACTTGCCCGAGAGATAAGTGAGAATGACGCCGGACTGCGAAAGTTTGCGGTCGCCGAACGCAAGCACTGGCGCTTCGCCCATTTCGTTTACGTCAGAACGGTAATCGGGCGTGCGCTGAACGCCGCCCTTGAAGAAATCGACCCACACCGGTTCCCAGTCGGCACCCACGAGGTTCAACATGAGCGCCGCGCGGTAGCAATTGCCCGACTGCGCGAAGCAGTAGAGTTTGTATTCGGCCATGATGGTGTTCGCTCTCGTATTGCAGAAAACGCCAGCTTAGAGCGAAAGACCGAAAACCTCCAACAGGCCGCGCTCGCCTTTCGGTGTGATATTGAGCCCGCGCTTGTCGCGCATGCGCTCGACCCAGCCGAGCTCGAAACAACGGATCGCGAGCGCCGCCCCGATCGCGCCGCCGAGATGCGGCCGCCGTTCGGTCCAGTCAAGGCAGGGGCGGCAGAACACGCGCTTGCCGGCACGTGCCCGCTCAAGATCGACGCCAAGCTTGGTCAGCACTTTTTCCCCTGATTCCGTGAGGTCGCCCCCTTCATCGGCGAGCACAAGATGGCCGTGCTCCTGGAGCTTGTCGGCGATCCCGACGCCCAGGAGACCCGCGAGATGGTCATAGCAGGTGCGCGCTTTGCGCCAGTGCTCCTCGCGCTTCGTGCGCGGGCGGTAGCGCGGCGGGCCTGCATTCGCGACGCTCACGATGCTCTCGAGCATTTGCCCGACCTGCGGGCCCGTGAGGCGATAGTAACGATGCCGCCCCTGTTTCGCGAGCTGGATCAGATTCGCGCGCGCAAGCTTCGCAAGATGTCCGCTCGCGGTCTGCGGCGAAATGCCGGCGGAATAGGCAAGCTCCGACGCGGTGAGCGCGCGGCCGTCGAGCAACGCGCACAAAATGTTCGCGCGAGCGGGGTCGCCTACGAGCGACGCGATTTCAGCGACTTCGCTGACGCCTTCCATGCAGCAAATATTACGCCGGAAGGGCGTGATTGCCACCCGCGATTCTTCGGCCTCGGCCGAACTATTCCATGCGGAATCGGGTGGGCTGTCATGCGGTCTTCTGCGTTGATGGACACAAAGAATGGTGGCTCGTGACCTTTCCCGTTTCCTTTCCCAAGCCGGTGTTCTCCGTGCAATCGAAATCCGTTGTCCTGTTCACGATGTGCCTCGCGGTTTTTATCGCGCAGCTCGATACTTCCGTTGTCAATCTTGCGCTCAAGCATATCGGTGCGAGCCTCGGCGCGACCGTGAGCCAGCTGCAGTGGGTGGTCGACGCTTACAATCTTATCTATGCAAGCTTCCTGCTCACGGCCGGAATCCTGGGCGACCGATTCGGTCATCGTGCGACTTTGCTTGCGGGTTTCTCGCTGTTCGGCGCGGGATCGCTGTTGTGCGGCGTGGCGCCCGAAGCGTGGAGCCTGATCGCGGGCCGCGCGATTACCGGGCTCGGCGCAGCTTTCGTCATCCCTGCGTCGCTTGCGATTCTTTCCTTCACCTATCCCGACCATAAGGAACGCGCGCATGCGATCGGCGCGTGGGCGAGCTGCAACGGCCTCGCATGGGTATTCGGCCCGGCCGCAGGAGGGCTTGTTGTCGATTATTTGAGCTGGCGCGGAATTTTCCTCCTGATCGTGCCCGTGAGCGTGCTGGGCTGCCTGCTTGGCCTCTATCGCGTGGCGGAATCGAAAAACGGCAAGCGCGGGCTCGATCCCGCCGGACAACTTCTTGCGGTTATCGCGCTTGGCGGCTTCTCCTTCGGCTTCATCGAAGCGCCGCATCGCGGTTGGATGTCGCCTGCGATCCTTTCATCGCTCGCGCTCGCAATCCTCGCATCGGCGACCTTCGTCGTCGTGGAATTCTGGGCGAAGGAGCCGCTCGTGCCCGGCTTTCTGTTCCGGAAAATTCGCTTTCCGGCTGCGCTTCTTGTCGCGATTGCTATGACGTTCGCGATGTATGCGACGGTGTTTCTGGTGCCGATTTACCTGCAAAGCGTCCGGCACGAGTCCGCGTTCATGGCTGGCATCCAGATGCTGCCGATGTCCGTCTCGTTTTTCCTCGTCGCCCGGGCATCGGGGAAGCTCGCTGTCCGCATCGGCCCGCGGGCGATGATGGCGGGAGGAACATTCGCGATGGCCACCGGCGTTTTTCTACTCTCGCTTCTCACCGCCGAAATCAACGTGGCCAATCTCGTTCTGGTCGAAAGCGCGATGGTGCTGACCGGTGTCGGCATGGGGCTGAACACGGGTCCGGTCGTGAGCGTTGCGGTTTCGGCCGCGCCAGAAAGCCATGCTGGTAGCGCATCGGGAATTCTCAACACCGCGCGCATCGTCGGCGCGACCATGGGCGTTGCGATACTCGGCGCGATTTTTGCCGCGAAGGCGGGTCAGTCCGGTAGCATGCCTGCCGAGATCGTCGAGGGTTTCCGCTTCGCGATGTGGGGCGGGGTCGCGAGCGAACTCATGGGCACCTTCGTTGCGCTGTTCTTCATACGCGAGAATGCGCTGGAACGCGACGGATAGCCGCTACTTCATCGTCGGGATGGAGAAATCCGCGCCCGCTTTCGTGCCGCTCGGCCAGCGCGCGGTGACGGTTTTCGTTCGCGTGTAGAAGCGGATCGAATCCGGCCCGTGCTGGTTGAGATCGCCGAAGCCCGAGCGCTTCCAGCCGCCGAAGGTGTGATAGGCGAGGGGCACCGGGATCGCGAAATTGATGCCGACCATGCCGACCTCGACCTTGCTCGCGAAATCGCGCGCGGCGTCGCCGTCCTTGGTGAAGATCGAGACGCCGTTGCCGAATTCGTGCTTGCTCGGAAGATCGACCGCTTCGCTATAGTCCCTCGCGCGCACGACCGAGAGCACCGGGCCGAAAATCTCCTCCTTGTAGATGCGCATGTTCGGCGTCACTTCGTCGAACAGGCAGCCGCCCATATAGAAGCCGTTCTCGTAGCCCTGCATTTTGAAATTGCGGCCGTCGACCTTGAGCTTCGCGCCTTCCTTCACACCGAGATCGACATAGCCCTTCACCTTTTCGAGATGCTGCTTCGTGATCAGCGGGCCGTAGTCGGCGTCGTTTGAGGTGGAAGGGCCGATCTTCAGGCTCTCGACGCGCGGGATGAGCTTCTCGACGAGCGTATCCGCCGTCTTCTTGCCGACGGGAACGGCGACCGAGATCGCCATGCAGCGCTCGCCCGCCGCGCCGTAACCGGCGCCGACCAGCGCATCGACCGCCTGATCCATGTCGGCGTCGGGCATCACGATCATGTGGTTCTTGGCGCCGCCGAAGCACTGTACGCGCTTCCCGTGCGCCGTGCCGCGCGTATAAACGTATTCCGCGATCGGCGTGGAGCCGACAAAGCCGACAGCTTTGATGTCGGGATCGTCCAGGATCGCGTCGACCGCTTCCTTGTCGCCGTTCACGACGTTGAGAATGCCCGCGGGCAATCCCGCTTCAATCATGAGTTCGGCGAGCCGCATCGGCACGCCCGGATCGCGCTCCGAAGGCTTCAGGATGAAGGCGTTGCCGCAGGCAATCGCCGGGCCGAACTTCCACATCGGGATCATCGCGGGGAAATTGAACGGCGTGATGCCGGCGACGACGCCCAAAGGCTGCCGCATGGAATAGAGGTCGATATTCGTGCCGGCGCTTTCGGTGAATTCACCCTTCATCAGATGCGGGATGCCGCAGGAAAATTCGATCACTTCCACGCCGCGCTGGATGTCGCCTTTCGCGTCGGGAATCGTCTTGCCGTGCTCGCGCGCGAGGAGCTCCGCCAGGCTGTCCGTTTCCTTCGCGATCAGTTCGAGAAACTTGAACATCACCCGCGCGCGGCGCTGCGGGTTGGTGGCGGCCCACGCCGGCTGCGCGGCCTTCGCGTTCTCGACCGCTTCGCGCACTTCCTGCTTGGAGGCGAGCGCGACCTTGGCGATCACTTCGCCGGTCATCGGCTGATAGACGTCGGCGGTGCGGCCCGACTTGCCCTTTACCTGTTTGCCGCCGATGAAATGACCGATCTCACGCATTTGTCTCGCTCCCCGGATTTTTGTGAAAGGCCCGAACGGGCTTTTGTTGGCACTATATTCGTTGCGTTGACGCGCTGCATGCGCCGAAAGTTGCATCTCTCACGCATGCGTTTGCAAGCGCGCAGGCGACATACCGCAAGCCACTGGATTCGCTTCTTATATACAGGGCCACAGGCAGCCCGGGATCAGCGCCGCGCTTCCGTCGTCATCCGGGTCGCGAACATCGAAAGCCGAAGGAGCGGAATGAGAGACCGGCGCCCAGGCCGAACTCGTTATCTGCGTCCATCGTATTCTTCCGAGGAACAATCCAGTTTCCCCACGCGTTTTGTACGAAAGGCTAAACTCACTTTAGAGGACGCATTTCGCGATCAGCCTAATCTGGGGCTGAAAAATCGTTTAAGTCAGATCGCGGTCTGTGTTTGCGAAGTTAAACGAGCATTCAGATGGCAGACCGGTCTGACGGCCGTCAAAATCGTCTTCTGCGGGTGCTTTCCGCCGTTGAATTTGATGAAGTTGCAACAAAAGCGACGCGAATAGCCCTGCGGCAGGGGACGGTTCTGCAAAAGGCTTGGGAGCCGATCCTCCACATTTACTTTCCATTAGATGGAATGCTTTCGCATGTTGTCCAATTGGATTCCGGCGGCGCAATCGAAACTGCCGTGGTCGGAAAAGAGGGTGCCAGCGGCGTCTTGGGCCTGATTGCGCCGTCTCCTTCGACTTGCAATGTCACGGCTCAAATCGAAGGGTCCGCTTGGCGCTTATCCATAGCTGATATGGCCAACATTACGCAGCGCAGGCAAAATGTCACGACCCTGCTGAACCAATATTTAAGCGTGTTGCACATGCAGACGCAGCAAAACGTTGTCTGTAACTCAATGCACGAAGTCGAGGCGCGTCTTTGTCGATGGCTATTGCAATCCGCCGATGCAGCCGGACGGGATAATTTTTTTCTCACGCACGAATTTCTGGCTCAAATGTTAGGCGTTCAGCGGACTTCCGTATCGATCAACGCGCAAAAATTGCAGGCGGCCGGACTGGTCGAGTATTCGCGTGGACGCGTTCGGCTTTTGAACCGCGCAAAACTTGAAGAGTGTGCCTGTGAGTGCAGAAAAGCCATTCAAGAATTCAGCGCGGAAGCGTTACCGGCCGAAAATGGCGGCCAAGTCGGTAAGGCTACACTGTGAGCTACGTGTCCAGCTTGAGACGCGCTTGTTTGGCGGCAACCACCATGAGCTTTGCTCGCTGAACTCTGTATCTGGAAATCGCGCGGTTTGTGAGTTCGACAAAGGAGAAGACCGGCGCTTCCTTTGCCGCCTCAATGATCTGAGCGGCAATTTTTTCGCTTATATTGTCATCCCCGTCTGCGTCACCGGATGCAAGCACAAAATCGAGAGCCCTCTCGTAGGCTTGAACGGCAGTCCGAATTTGTTCGGGTTCGAGCGCGTCACGAAAAAGTTTTCGATATGGCATTAGCGGCTCGCTATGGCCGCCGCACGGCGGCGCGAGCAGCTTTCATTGCCATGGCCCGCGCGATCTCGGCAGTGATATCCGGGTCCGTCAAGTAGGTTCGCAATGTCATCGCTTTCGCTCGATTGCCCTTACCCGGGGTATTTTTCTTGAACTCTGAAAACCGTTCAAGAAAAAATTCTCTCCTACTGTTCGATAGCGAACGGAAGAGAAGGATTATCACACTCGCTGGATTGCTGCTTGTATGAGGCTAGCGCCGCACTTCCGTCATCATCCGGATCGCAAGGCCCGCGAGTACCGTGCCCATCAGCCAGCGCTGCACGAGCGCCCAGCTCGGACGGGTTGCCAAAAACAGCGCAATCGATCCCGCTGAGAGCGCGAAGATCGAATTCATCACCACGCTGATCGCGATCTGCTCGCCGCCGAGCGCAAGCGCCTGCTTGAGCGTGCTGCCCGCCGCCGGATCGATGAACTGCGGCAGCAGCGAGAGATACAGCATTGCAATCTTCGGATTCAGCAAATTCGTGAGAAAGCCCATCATGAAGAGCTTCTTCGGGCCATCCACCCGGAGCTTCTTCACCTGCAACGGCGATTGCCCGCCCGGCTTCAGCGCCTGCCACGCGAGCCACAGGAGATACGCGGCGCCCGCGAAGCGCAGCGCGTCATAAGCGTACGGCACCGCGAAAACGAGTGCCGTGATGCCGAACGCAGCGCACAGCACATAAACGACGAAACCCAGCATCACACCCGCCACCGAGATCAATCCCGCGGCAGGTCCTTGTGTGATCGAGCGCGACAACACGTAAATCATGTTCGGTCCTGGCGTCAGCACCATGCCGAAGGCAACGAGCCCGAAAGCGAGAAACGTCGTGATGGAAGGCATAACGCTCCCCTTAAAGACGGGTGGCGAAGCTGTCTATCCGGCTCTGGGCGCGGCCCTGGGGCGCGCTGCGCACAAGGCTTACGCGGCAGGGTTGCGCGCTATGTGCATAGGCGCGGTGATCCATACGTCTAACCTTATGAATATTATCGGAATTTCGAGCCAGGCCTGGGCCGGTCAGCCGCTCCCGCCTTAACGCTCTTTTAGCGCGGGGCCGATTAAATCCGGCCTGTTGCGTACCGCGCCAGGACGGCGCGGGTAAAACGGAGAACCGTAATGGACCTGACTACGGCACTGGGCCTTGCCGCCGGTGCGGCCGTGGTGTTGACGCTCATTTTGCTGGGCGGCGATCTCCGCACCTTTTACGACGTCCACGCCATCATCGTAATTTTCGGCGGCTCTTTTGCCGCCACGCTCATTCGTTTTCCGTTGAGCTCGATTCTGCACGGCGTGCCGATGGGCATGAAATACGTCTTCACGATGCGGCGCATGACTCAGCGCGAGCTCGTCGACGAAATCGCGCGTCTTGCCGAGATCGCCCGCAAGGTAGGCCCGCTCGGACTTGAGAAGGAAGAGGTGCCCGACGAATTCCTCGCGATCGGCGTGCGCTACGTCGCCGACGGCTACGACGCCGACTTCATCCGCGAAACGATGGAGCGCGAGCGCGAAACCTTTCTCACCCATCTCGACGAAGGCCAGAAGATTTATCGCGCGATCGGCGATTGCGCTCCGGCCTTCGGCATGGTCGGCACGCTGATCGGCATGGTGCAGATGTTCGCCAATATGACCGACCCCTCGAAGCTCGGCCCGTTCATGGCGGTGGCGCTTTTGGCGACTCTCTACGGCGCGTTGGTCGCGAACATCCTTTGCCTGCCGATTGCCGACAAGCTTGCGCTCAAGCTGCACGATGAGGAAACGAACCGCACGCTGATCATCGACGGCGTGATGATGCTTCGCGAATCGAAGAATCCGCAGATCGTGCGCGAGATGCTGCAGGCCTATGTTCCGGAACAGCATCGCGCCGAAGATTCCGAGCTTGCCACGGCCTGACGCGTTGGAGTGATGTAAATGGCAAAACGCGGCGAGAAGCACGCAGGCCACGGCTGGTTCGTGACCTTCGCCGACCTGATGGGCCTTCTGGTCAGCTTCTTCGTGATGCTGGTCGCGTTTTCCAGCCAGGACTCCGAAAAAATGAAGGCGGTCGCGGGCTCCATGCGCGAAGCTTTCGGCGTGCAGCGTACGCCGACGCTTGCGGGCATCGTCGAAGTCGATGGCTTGCCGACGCGGCCGCGACTCAAGAACACCGAGCTCATTCCGCCCGAACGCGCGGTGGACGAGCCGACGCCCGAACAAAAGGACGATCAGAAGGAAAAGGGCCTGCGTGCGGTCCGCGACCGTCAGTTCGCGCTCGCCGCCGCTTCGCTGCGGCAAGCCTTGCAAGAGCTGCCGGAGATCAGCGAAATTTCCAAGCACATCATCGTCACCGAATCGGTCGAAGGCCTCAACATCGACATCGTCGATCAGGAAGGCCGATCGATGTTTCCGGAAGGCGCGAAAGAGCCCTACGAGCGCACGCGTATGATCGTCGCGAAGCTTGCCGAGAAAATCCGCCAGATGCCTTATCGGATTCAGATCAGCGGCCACACTTCCGCGAGCAAAATGCCGCCGCGTCCGGGCTACGGTCCGTTCGATCTCTCGGCCGATCGTGCGAACGCCATCCGCCAGATCCTGCAGGAGGAGGGTGTGCGCCCGAGCCAGTTCTTCGGCGTGACCGGGAAGGGGGATACCGAGCCACTGTTCCCGGAGGACCCGTCGCTGCCGGTGAACCGCCGCGTCTCGATTACGCTGATGAAGGAAGCGCCGCCCGCGCCATTCGGGGTCAAGCCGTAGGTTCTCCCGCGCTTGAATGCCACCGTGGCCGGTAATTGGCCGCGAGCACTGCGACGATCGAAGCAGGCGTAAGCACGTCCACGACAATGCTGCGCGGACGCGGCTCGCGCGTCTCGTAGCCTCCAAACGTCCAACGCAGCATTTCATCGCCGCGCACGGCGAATGCGCTTCCATGCAATGAAATCACAGTCCCGTCGGGAAGATCGTCAATCTTGCACCGGTGAACCCGCTTCTCGCGACCGTCGAGCCGCTCGCCGTGCAAGGCGAGGTCCATCGTGTCGGCGTTGGGGCTCTCGCGCAGTCCGAAAGCGTCGCGCCAGCGGGCGGCGAAATCGACGGCGTCCCTGCGGCGGCATTCGAAGCAGGGGCGGTGCCCAGCCGCGAGCGCCGTCACTTCGTCGAGGAAGAAGAGCTCAGTGTAGTAGCGGCCCCAGACGTCGCGATGCCTGTTCTTGAATTCGAGCACGCAGCAGATCCACCGCCGCGACGTCCAGCGCCGACGGGTGAGGAGCTTGTCGGCGGTGTGAATTTTCCCGCCGCGATTGCCCATGAAGAGCCCGCGCGCCGCGATAGCGTGAAGCTCTCCGAACGGATCGACCCGATTTTGCAGAGGCATGGCGCAGCTCTAGCGCGGCTTGACCTGCGGCACGACCCGATTACATCAGAGTGAACAGGAGACGGGCATGGCGGATCATCCGGCGGTGAAGCATCTAACGGTGGAGGAAGTAAAGGCGGGCATGGAGGCGGGCAAGATCATGCTCGTCGACGTGCGCGAGCCCGACGAACTCGCGGCCGAAAGCATTCCCGGCGCGCTCGCGATGCCGTTGAAAAGCTTCGATCCGAAAAAGCTTCCCGATCCGGGCGACAAACAGCTCGTGTTCTCCTGCCGCTCCGGCAATCGCTCGATTACCGCTTCGCTTCTCGCTCAGGAGGCGGGGCTTCCGTACAACGCGCACATGGCGGGCGGTATCAAGGCGTGGAAGGAAGCCGGCTTCGAAACGAAGCGGGGGTGATTCGCTTTCCGTGAACGACTCATGACAAGTTTGCCCTGTGTGTAACCGCTCCGTGCGGCGCTTGACTTGGCGCATTCCTGCGCTGATTTTCAGGACATTCTTTTGAAAGGAGTCGCATATGGCCGACAGCAAAAAGAGTCGCGGTAAAGCGGATCGCGCAAAAGTTTCGGCGAGCGAACCGTATGAAGTGAGATACTTCGCCAAGAAGAACAAAATCACGCCGGCG
>JAJPHK010000037.1 GCA_021325315.1 Alphaproteobacteria bacterium | reverse complement strand
GAAAACCCGGGCGCGGAGTTGATGGCGTTTGTGGACGAGAAAATGCACCAAGGAAATGCGCGAAGCGACCGCCTAGCCACCCGTCATCGGCGGGAAAAATGCAACCTCGCGCGCCGCGCCAATGCGCGCGCCGGGCTGGACATGGGTCTTGTCGAGTGCGACACGCACGATTTTCGGGTTGCCGAAGGCGAGCGCGTATTCCTCGCCCTTGTTGCGCAGCCAGTCGATCAAATCGGCGGCGGTCACGACCGAGGCGGGCAATTCGATTTCTTCCTCGGCCTTGCCGACGCGTTCGCGAATCCAGGCGAAGTACAAAACTTTCATTTCATCTCACCAGATGCCGCGCGCCCGCACGGAAATAATCGAAGCCGGTATAGAGCGTGAGGATCGCCGACATCCACAGGAGCGAGAGGCCGATCTGGGTCGTTTGCGGCAGAATGCGGTCGCCTGCTTCGCCCGCGAGCAGAAAGCCCACCGCCAAAAGCTGCATGAAGGTTTTCCACTTGCCGAGCTGCGATACCGGAACGCTTACGCGCAGCTCGGCGAGATATTCGCGCAGGCCGGAGACGAGAATCTCGCGGCACAGAATGATGATGGCGGCCCACAGCGACCAGCCGCGGATCGTGCCGTCGGCGGCGAGCATCAGCAGGCAGGTTCCGACCAGAAGGTTGTCGGCGATCGGGTCGAGCATGCGCCCGAGCGTGGAAAGCTGTCCGAAGCGGCGCGCGTACCAGCCGTCCACGAGGTCGGTGAAGGCGGCGGCGATGAAAATGGCGAGCGCCGTCCAGCGCAGCCAGTATCCGCCCTGATGTATCGCATAGACGAACAGGCAGGCCGCGATCACCGGCACGGCCAGGATGCGCCCATAGGTGAGCAGGTTCGGCACCGCGAAGACATATTCGGCGCCGGCGGGTTTGATCCTCGAATTACTGACCTGATCCATTGAGGCCTTCATGGCGCCAAAGACCATCTCGAAGCGGCGCCGTCAATCTTATCACATCCAAGGCGGACGGCTTTCACCGGTTTGCATGAAAAAAGTCGTAAATCGCCTGCGCCGTGGCCGCGCTGATGCCGGGAACTTTTTGCAAATCCGTGACGCTCGCGCTTTCCACCGTTGCGAGCGTCCCAAAATGCCGCAACAGCGCGCGCTTTCGCGTCGGGCCCACGCCCGGAATCTCCTGCAGGCCGAGCGTTCCGATGTCTTTTTTGCGGCGGCCGCGATGCGATCCGATCGCGAAGCGATGCGCTTCGTCGCGCAACCGCTCGACGAAATAGAGCACCGGATCGCGCGGCGGCAGCCGGAACGGCTCGCGCCCCGCCATATGAAAGGTTTCGCGCCCGGCGTCGCGGTCCAATCCCTTGGCGACGCCGAGCATCGGCACGTTTTCGATGCCGAGTTCCTTCAGCGTCTCGCGCGCGGCGGAAAGCTGCGGCTGCCCGCCGTCGAGAATCACGAGATCGGGCCAGGGCGAGTCGGGTTCGTCCGCCTCGCGCGGCGTTTCCTGCAGCCGCCTGAAGCGGCGGCGCAGCACCTCGCGCATCATGCCCATGTCGTCGCCGGGCGCGACCTCGCCCTTGATGTTGAATTTGCGGTACTGGCCTTTTTCGAATCCGTCACGGCCGGCGACGATCATCACGCCGACCGGATTGCTGCCTTGGATGTGGCTGTTGTCGTAGACCTCGATACGGCGCGGCGGCACTTTGAGGCCGAAGGTCTCGGCGAGCGCCTTGAGCAACTTCGCTTGCGAGGAAGATTCCGCGAGCCTGCGGCCGAGCGCGGAGCGCGCGTTCATGAGCGCGTGTTCGACAAGCTCGCGCTTTTCGCCGCGCTGGGGAACCATCACATCGACTTTGTAATCGGCGCGGGTCGTGAGCGCCTCGGCGAGCAGTTCCCGATCCTCGATTTCATGGGAGAGCAGCACGCAGTTCGGCGCGACGCGGTTCTCGTAAAACTGGGGCAAGAAGCTTTCCAGCACTTCGCCCGCTTCGAGCGAGCGATCGGCGCGCGGATAATAAGCGCGGTCGCCCCAGTTCTGATAGTTGCGGATGAAAAAGACCTCAATGCAGGTGACGCCGCCCTGCTGATGCACGGCGAAAATATCGGCGTTCGCCGTCGAGCGAGGATGCACGCCCTGATGCGATTGAATGGTGGAGAGCGCTTCCAGCCGGTCGCGCAGCGCCGCGGCGCGCTCGAAATCGAGCGCGTCCGAGGCCTTCTCCATTTCCGCGGCGAGCATCTCCTTCACCGATGTGCTTCTTCCCGAAAGAAAGTCGCGCGCCTCCTCGACAAGGTGATTGTAGTCGTCGAGCGAGATCTCGCCGGTGCAGGGCGCGCTGCATCGTTTGATCTGGTACAGCAGGCAGGGCCGTGTGCGGCTCTCGTAAAATGCATTCGAGCAGGAGCGCAGGAGAAATGCGCGCTCGAGCGCGTTCAGCGTGCGGTTCACGGCGCCCGCGGCGGCGAACGGCCCGTAGTAATCGCCCTCGCGGTTCCTGGCGCCGCGGTGTTTCAGGATTTGCGGCGCGGGATGGTCGCGTGTGATCAGGATATAGGGAAAAGACTTGTCGTCGCGCAAAAGCACGTTGAAGCGCGGCGAAAAGCGCTTGATCATATTGGCTTCGAGTAAGAGCGCTTCCGTCTCGGTCGCGGTGGAAACGAATTCCATCGATACCGTCGCCGCGATCATCCGGCTGATGCGGTTGGTGTGACCGGTGCCGCGCGTGTAGCTCGCGACGCGCTTCGCAATGTTTTTCGCCTTGCCGACGTAAAGAACGGTGCCTTTCGCGTCGAGCATGCGATAGACGCCAGGCGTCGAGGGCGCGAGCTTCTGGAATTGCTGAATCGCAGCGGCGCCGGTCGCGACCTTCTCAGCCGCCGGCTCCTCTTCGATTTCCGTTTCGATTTCAATATCGATCGGCGCTTCGAGCTCGGCGCTTTCGTCCGCGTCCGCCCTGATTTCCGTTTCCGGATCGACGTCGAGCCGTTTTCTGTCCATCGTTAGCCGTCGCTTGCCGCAGGTAGCAGTTGAAAACCAATTATCAAGAATTTGCCCCGGTTTTGCCGGGTTCGCACCTTGGCCGCGCCGCTTCGTAAAGGCTTTGTTAGCCAAGACTCAAAAAGAGAACCGATTTTGGTTCCCGAAAACAAGACGCAATTAGCTTAAAAGTTTAAGCTTCTGCGCGATGGGGTCGATCGCAAGATCGATGATGTGGTGGAGGCCTGTATGAAAAAGCTGCTTTTGGCGGCGGGCGCCATTTTGGCGACCGAAGCGCCGGTTCTTGCCGGCGACCTGCCTTATCAGCGCAACTATCAGCCCGCGCCGGCGGCGGCTTCGCTGTTCAACTGGACGGGTTTTTATGTCGGCGCCAACGCCGGTTACACTTGGGGTTCCGCGATCGGCGGCGACCCGAGCGGCGTCATCGGCGGCTTCACGGCCGGCTACAACTATCAGTATTCGCCGAACACGGTTCTGGGCCTTGAAACCGATATCGCGTTTTCGAACGCGGATACTTCGCGCGGCGGATTGAAATTCGAGTCCGACTACATCGGCACCTTGCGCGCGCGTCTTGGCTATTCGGTCGGCAACGTCATGTTCTACGGAACCGGCGGCGCGGCCTACGGCCAAGGCTCGCTGACTTCCGGCGGGCTTACCAACGACCAGGTGCAGTGGGGCTGGACGATCGGCGCCGGCGTCGAAGCGATGCTGACGCAGAATATCTCCGCCAAGTTCGAATATTTGTATGTCGATCTCGGCGACAAGAATTACGCAACCGTCGGCGGGCCGGTGAACGTCGGCTACACGGCCAACCTATTGCGCGGCGGGGTGAACTACAAGTTCTGATCAATTTGAATCGAATGCGAAATATTTTCGCAAACGACTCGGAACCGATCAGGGGAAAGAATGTTGGAGGAGCACTGACACAATCGCGCCATTTTTTATCGGGGCGCGACACGACTTTAGGTGGAGGGAACCGGCAAGAATCCTTACGACACAAGGCTTCGCTGAATCTCTTCGCCTGTTGCAGATTTGTCACCGTTTTCGCGGTGACAAGCCTTAGAGAAATTTCGATCCGATTTACAACAAACGATGTGGAGTTCATCCATGAAGAAGTTTCTGCTCACGGGCGCGGCGCTTGCCGTTCTCGCCGCTGCGACTCCGGCTCTCGCCGCCGATATGCCCGCGCGCGGACCGGTCTATAAGGCGCCTCCCGCCGCTGCGCCGTTGTTCAACTGGACTGGCTTTTATATCGGTGGCCACGGCGGCTACGGCTGGGGCGACGCGAGCGGCCTCGACACGAAAGGCTGGTTCGGTGGCGGCCAGATTGGCGTGAATTACCAGTTCGCCCCGAACTGGGTTTGGGGTGTCGAGGCCGACGTCTCCGGCGGCGACATCCATGGCGGCAACTCCGCCACGGCGGCTTTCAAGACCGACGTATTCGGCACCGCGCGTCTGCGTCTCGGCTACACGGTTGACCGCACGATGATCTACGGCACGGGCGGTCTCGCCTGGGCCGACTCGAAGGCGACGCTCGTCGGCGTCAGCGATAGCCAGACCAATATCGGCTGGACGGTCGGCGGCGGTCTCGAATATGCCTTCGCCCCGAACTGGTCGGCGAAAGTCGAGTATCTCTATGCCGACTACGGCAGCGACAGCTATAACCTCGCGCCCACGACCAATATCGATCTGAAGACGCACACCGTGAAGGTCGGTGTGAACTACCTGTTCAATACGGGTGGCGGACGCTGGTAACCGGCGAAAGCCAAAAAGCCCCGGAGAGATCCTCCGGGGCTTTTTTGTTTCTGAACTATTGCGGCTTGGTTTCGGCGAAAGAAGGAACTCGAGCCGCGAACTCGCCCAGCCATTTCACGAGTTTCGGGTGGCTCTTCCGCCACGTACCGTCGAAGCGGAAATCGAGATAACCGAGCGCGCTAGCGAGCGCGATATGCCCGACATGCGGCGTCGGAGCGAGGACGGGCGGCGATTCTTCGAGCGCAGCAAGCGCCCGGTTCATTTTTTCCGTCTGATGTTCGATCCATTTCGGCTCGTGTTTCTCGACAGGACGAAAACGGCTTTCGTAAATGCGCAGCACGCCTGCTTCCATGATTCCATCGGCGAGCGCCTGTAACCGCAGCGCGGCGAAACGTTCCTGCGGTGCAGCCGGAATAATGCGGCCGCCGCCGGCGAGGTAGTCGAAATATTCGAGGATGACGGGGGAATCGAAAAGCGTCGTGCCGTCATCGAGAATAAGCGTCGGAATTTTTCCCAGCGGGTTCTGCTTGCGGACGCTGTCCTTCGGATCGAGAGTGTCGCACGGCTCCAGCCTGATCTTGTCCATTAGGCCTAAGATATTTCCCGCGATGCGGACTTTGCGGACGAAGGGAGAGGTGGTCGAAATTCGCAGAATGAGCATGGTGACTTCCGTCGCGTGGCCTATACAGAGATAGGCTTTTCCTAGGCTATCCGCCGAACCGTGGAAAGGCTTTTCGAGGTCAGATTGTTGCGCCTGCGAAAGCTACCGTGCGAGCCAATCGAGATGAAATTTTGCGCGATCCGTGTTTGCAAGCGCTTGGGCGAGGGCGGGAAGCAGCGTTTTTAATTCATCTTCCAATGGCCAAGGCGGGTTCACGATGGCGAGAGCGCATGCGTGAAGCGCCTCGCTTTTGGGTGGCTCGCCGACATCGAGTCCGGCGCGCAGAATTTTTGCGATTTGCAACCCAGCTATGCGCCGCTCGAAGAGGCGGACTTCCTCGCGATTTTTGATCGGGTACCAAAGCAAGAAAATTCCGGTTGCCCAGCGGCGATGCGCTTCCGCCAAACCGCTCGAGAGGCGCCGAAACTCATCGGGTTCCTCGAAGGCCGGATCGATCAACATAAGGCCGCGACGCTCCTTCGGCGGCAGATAAGCCTTGAGCGCCGTCCAGCCGTCGATTTCGATGGCTTTCGCGCGGCGATCGTGCCCGACATTGCGGCGAAGCATCGCGTGATCGTCGGGATGCAATTCGCAAAAGATCATCCGGTCCTGAGCGCGGCAGAGCGCTTGGGCGATCGCGGGGGAGCCAGGATAACGTTTCAGATCCCCGCTGCTATTTTCTCCGCGTACAAGCGCAAGATAAGGCGCGAGCAGTTCGCCGGCCGCGCCGCTCGGCGGTTTTTCGATCAGCCGGCCGATGCCCTTGCGCCATTCGCCGGTGCGGCTCGGCTCGCCGCGTGCGAGATCGTAGCGGCCGGTACCGGCATGGACGTCGATCACGCGGAACGGCGCATCCTTGCGGCAAAGATGCAGGAGGACGCGCGTCAGCACGGCGTGCTTGAAAACATCGGCGAAATTGCCGGCATGAAAAGCGTGGCGATAATTCACGGCGATATTCTTCGGAAATTGCCTCGAATTTTAACTCAAAACCTCAGGTCCGTATTCAACACGGCTTCAAACATCCTTTCTACGCTGCATGCGGCCGACTCAGGAGGCGAGAGATGTTGCGGGTCTGCGCGATCGTTCTGGCCGCTTACAACTGCGGTTATCCAGGACTTGCGATACTGCGCCCTGCCGCGCTCGAACAGCCGCTCACCAGTTTTCATAACGAGGTGAATGCAGCCATTCGCCAGGCGGTGACCGGCGCCGAGATCGCAGGCAGCAAGATCATGGTCCTCGCTGGCAGCAACGCCGAGCGCGCGAAGCGCGAGCTCGCCGGCAATTTCTCGGACAGCCAGAAAAACTGATCCTAGCCGCCGCGTACCGGCGGCATTACGATGCGCGGATTGCGGCAGGCGTGGCGGTCTGTTTCGGGGCAGGCGCGGAACTTCAAATCCTTGCTCATGCAAACGCGCACTTCCCGCAGCCTCCGGCTGTCGCAGGTGACCGCGATCATGTTGTCGGCGAGGCCCGGATTGGCTTCGATGAAAGCGCGCTCCACTTCCTCAGGAGAAACCGTAACGTAGTCGTTGATGCGGACGAAGCGCGCCGGAATTTTCACCCGCTCGCTCGCTTGACGTACGGTTTTGAAATAATCGTCGGCGCTCAAACCCGAACATGTGCCGTGCGTTTTCCATTCGTGCAGCACGAGGCCGTAGGCGGGCATGATGTCGGTCATCGAACGAATGAGCTCGCGGTCGATCCACGGCGCTTCGCCGCAGTTCTGCGGGAAGCCGCGATCGTATTGCGGCCATAAGCCGTGCACGACGAAGGCGTAGGGGCGCTCGCGATTGCATTGTTCGCCGCTGCCGCGGCGGCCGCTGTTGCTTTCGCAGAAAGTCGGCGACCAGGAGAGCGAGAGAACGTAGAAATCGAACTCGCCCGGCGTTCCTTGCTGGCCGCCGCGATGCCGTGATCGCGCGCCGGCATCCTGTGCGAGCACAAGCGCGGCGAATACGGCAAAAACGAAGGCGAAAGCGCGCTTCATCCGAGCTTTAGGGCAGCGCCATCTTGCAGTGGGGCGAATAGGCCAGATTGCGGTCGTAGCCCTGCACGCACCACTCGACGCCCCAGGTCGCTCCCGCGAAACCCTGATCTTCGATGATGGAGTAATTCGTCACGGTTTCCGTGCCGTCATTCATCAGCGTCCGCACCTGGCAGAAGCGGCGCGGAATCGCGCCTTCGCCCCATGGGCGGTAAGCGATTTCCTGCACTTGGCCAAAACCGGCGATGCGGAGTCGGGGGTCCCAGAAACGGACTTCCTTCGCCCAGAACTTGAAATTGATCTTGCCGAGCACGAGCGGATTGTCGCAGGCGGGGAGCCAGGAATCATAGCGCGGGCTGATGAGCCCGAAATTCATTTCCAGCCAGCTCGCGGATTGCGCGGGCAGTGCCACGGTTGTTGCAAGGAAAGCCAAGGCCCAGAGTGCCACCCGACTGTATATTTTCATGTGTCGTCCCCGTGTTCCGGAAACACGATGCGGCGGGCAGGGGCAAGGGTCAAGTGCGGCGAAAGCCAGGTTTTGGAGGTGTGTCTTAGTTCCTGCTTGCGCGGCTTGGAATGGCTCACTAATTTGCTGGGAACCTGCACGATTTGACCGCCGGAGGTTTCATGTTCGTCCTGAATTCCCGCCATGAGCGACTTGTGATTCTGCTGCTCACCATCGCCATGGCGGCGACGCGGATCGAGCACTTCGGCATCAGCCGAATCGCACCCGACGCTTCCACGGCGATCTTTTTCCTCGCGGGCCTTCTGATCGGCAATCCGCTCTGGCTCGTGGCGTTTCTCGTCGAGGCGCTCGCGCTCGATGTCACCGCGATCAAGGCGGTGGGCGTGAGCCCTGCCTGCATCACCTTCGGCTATTTCATGATGATCCCGGCTTATGCGGCGCTGTGGTTCGCGCCGCGCTCGTTCCGCGCCGATTTCCATCCGAGCCTGTTCGGCTTTACGAAGCTCGCGCTCGCCTGCATCGCAGGACTCGTGGCGTTCTTTGTGCTTTCGAACATCGGTTACTATTTCGGCGGCGGATATTCGACGTCGCTCGGCGTCGCTGAATATGCGCGCCGCGTCGTGCGTTATTTCCCGTATTACCTCGAGGCCACGCTGCTCTACAGCATGGCGGGAGTTGGAATCGCGGCCGTTGCTTTCTATTTCGGCGGTCATCGCCTGCTCGCCGCGCGTTGACGCAAACGCGTCATCCATTCTTCATCGGCAACGCGTAATCCGCATGCGCAGCTTTGGCGTGCGGATATACAAGCTGCATTTTTCCATAAAATCGCAGCGAATACGCGTGGTTTTCCGGCTGTCGCTAAAAGACTAGAATCGATTCGACATCGCGGCCGGTCACCCCACAGGCGCGGCGATGGCTGATCCCACGGGGCTAATGGAGAGAAGTCATGTCGGGAGCAATCGTTAATCTGATTATCCAGCTGATTTCGGGCGCGGTCGGCGGCAACATCGCCGGCTCGGCGTTGAAGGACTACAATCTCGGGCCGCTCGGCAATTCGATCGCCGGCATCATCGGCGGCGGCATCGGCGGTCAGATTCTTTCCTATTTTTCTCCCGCCGTGGCGCAGGCGGCATCCACGCTCGACTGGGGCGCGATCATCGGCCAAGTCGCGAGCGGCGGCATCGGCGGCGCAATCCTGATGGTGATTGTGGGCGTATTGAAAGGAATGATGGCGAAGTAATTTCGCCGAATGCGGTTCCGCGCCCTCTCCCGCATGGGAGGGGGCGTTTTTTGTGAAAGCATCGGGAAGGAGGATCGGGATGATCGGGAAATTTGGTTCGGCACTCGCCCTTTTTGCGATCCTGGTCTTTCCGGTTCCGCCCGCCACGGCGCAAACCGGCGCGGCCGCCCTGAAGCTCGAAGCGCTGATGAAGGAAAGCGGCTACAAGTCCGCGGTGAAGGTGAACGACACCACCTGGACGCTCGATTTCAGCGGCAAGCAAATTCTGAAATTCAAGGTGGCGGTCACCGCCACCGACAAGGATGCGAGCGGGATCATCACCGTGATCGTCAATCCGGTCGCAAGGGATCAGCTCCCGCGCAACCGCGCAAATCTTTCCGCTGCAATGCTAAAGGCGAATAACGATTTCGATTACGTCAAAATCGGCTTCGACAAGGACGGCGATCTTTTCGTGCGCGCCGATATCCCGCCACGCACCGATCTCGTCTCGTTCAAGGCCGTCGTCGAACAGGTCGCGGCTGCGGCCGACGAATTCTACGGGAAGATCAAACAGTTCCTGCGCTAGTAGCAGCGCAGGATCGTCACCGTAGTCTCACCGCCGCCGGTGGCGGGTACGGTCACCTTGTCCGATGCGCAAACGTCCTTGCTATTCTCGACCGTGCGGATGACCGGATGCGCAACGCGCGGCGGCGGAGGCGGCGAATAGCCGTCGACATCGTCCGCAACCTGGTCGGCGGTATATGGATAGTCGATGTAGGGATAATCGACATAGCCGTAATCAAAGAAGTCAAAGTCTTGATGATGACGGCGATGATGCCTGCCGTGATGATGGTGATGGGCGGCGAAATGGCGCCCGGCGAGCGGGCCGATATTCAGCGGAATGGGATGCCCGCGGCGGGCAAGCGGCCCAATGTTCAGTCGCGATGCGGACCGGAACGAGGAGAAAGCGGTTCCTCCTCCGCTTTTTGCATCCAAGGGCGTTGCAAGCAGCATTGAAGCCGCGCTGGTGCCCAAAACCAGCAGCGTCGCGTAGGCGAGCTTTTTCATGCGGTACACTCCCTGTCCCTGAGCGCCGGAATTTCTGGCCCCGATTCCGTGCGCTCATGTGCCGCACCGCGAATCTAGCGCGTGAAAGAATCCAAGTCGATTCCGTGGATTTTGCCCGGAACCAAAGCCTTCGGCCCGCGTTGATTGCCGCTCGTGGAAGGATTTCTCATGCGTGGCTATTTACAGAAATTCGCTGCTGTTGTGGCCGTCGCGTCGAGCTTCACGCTCGTCCTGATGATCGCCCTCGGTTAGCGACCTCTATTTGCGCTTGCGTCCGGCTTTTTTCTTCGCGGGTTTCTTGCGGCGGGCCGCCCGCTTTTCTTTCATCTCGCCGTATTTCATGCCCTCCAGTTTCATGCCGTCCGGGTCGAGGAAGAACACGGCATAGTAATCCTCGTAGTATTCGTCCGCCGGATCGACGATTTCGATGTTTTTCTTTTTGAGGTGACGTTCAAGCGCGTCGACATCGGCACGGCTTTCGAGTTGAAACGCGTAATGATGAAAGCCGATATCGCCGAAACGATAGGGATGTTTCCTGCCCTCGTCGTCAGCCTGCGCGATCCAGACGCGCGTCTTGCCGTTCGTCCAGCCGACCATGTCGGCGTATTCGTCGAGCAGCTTGAAGCCGAGAAACTTCAGGACGTATTCGTAAAATTCGCGCGATTTCTCGAGATCGCTGACGCGCAGGACGATGTGATCGATGCCGGCGACACGGGGCATGCGCCATCAACGCACGCGGCGCGCCCCGGTTCAAGCGGATGGCAGAAAGCGCTCAGCCGGCGGGCGGCAGATTCGGATACTTCCTTTGCTTCTCGGCGACGCAGGCGTCGACAGCCGCAATCTTGGCGTCGAGATTGTTCACGTTCTTCTTTTTTTCCTGCTCCATCCAGCACTGGCCGCGGGCCATCTCGATCGAGGAAGGCGGCACATCGTGAGTTAGGCTGTCGATCGCGGACTGGCGCTGCTTGGGGGTCGCCCGCGTCACGGAACCGTCTCCGTCGGTCACGCAGCCCACGAGCCATACCGATAAAGCGGTAACGGAAACCGCTCCCGCAAAAGCCGAACGCATCGACATACCAGGTCGCTCCGAGAATAAAGCTGAAGAGAACGACCGCTTGCTAGCACATCGCAAGCGGGAAGCGAATCCCCGAATGTGAAAGAACTTGCCTTAAACTGCGGGGAAATTGCGTCCTTTCGGCGCACTTAACCCGCAGGCGGCAAGCGCTTCCTGCCCTCGGCGACGCATTTATCGACGGCTGCGATCTTGGCGTCGAGATTGTTCACATTCTTGGTTTTTTCCTGCGCCATCCAGCACTGGGTCTTCAAATCTTCTTCCGATTTCGGTGCGTTTTCGTCATTCGCCTGCAATTTCGCCGCGTCACTACCGGTCTGCATGCAGGCGGCGGCTGCAAGTGCAAGCAAGGCGCAAAACGGGACGCGAAGGAGAGAAGTCAATGGAACAGGCCCGGTATGCACGCGTTGTCCTCGATCCATTTGGAAGGAGGAGCTTATGGCGAGCCCAACGGCTAGGCAATCGCTCGATCGGTCGACAAGAGGCCCCGGTCCCGACCATACGGCTGGCGCGTGGACGATGGAGCCAAAGCCCGAAACCGATAGCGGCAAAGAACTGAAAGACACCGCGACCATGACGAGAGAGCAGGGCAAGGTCCTGAAAAAGCTCGCCGTCAAGGCTGGCGAGCTGCATGCCTACAGCCCAACTTTGTCCGCAGAAAGCGCGGAAGCTCGCATTCGCATTTTGAAGGCGAAACTCGAAAAAGACCGGGGTGGAGAGCAGCACAAACCGAAATAGCAGGGGTCGATATGGCAAGATCCACATCCCGCCGCAGGAAGCGGCGCACAACCAAAGCGAAATCCCGACGCGGCAAGAAGCGTGTCGCGGCAAAAAGGGCCAACCGAAATGCGCGACGGAAATCCGCAAGTCCGCGGAAGAAAAAGCGCACCGCAGGAAAGCGCAAGCGCACCACCGCTGAAGCGATGCATCTCGCGCTGAAGATGAAGCGGGAGGCGGAAAAGCGCGAGCCGCACCCGCTGCCAGGACAGACATGGCCCACGCAGATGCCGCCTTCGGCGGTCGAGCCCGAAATCCCGCAAAACCTGCGTGAGCAGGGCGACATCGCGAATATCATTCAGAACACAACGAACCGCCGGGCCGGCTGAGCGAGGTAATCAAACTAAAAACCGCCGCCTGTAAGAGGCGGCGGTTTCGCTTCTGCTGCCGGCGCGTGCTAGCTACTTCACATACACGAACGCGATGCCGGTTGCCGTATAGCCCTTGCTTCGCGGCCGGGAGACAGTTTTTTACGTGCGGTCAGTCTTCGTCATCGTAAGAGCCGCCGTTATCGTAGTAACTGCCGTTATCGTCGTCGTCATCGTCGTCGTCATAGGCCCCGCCGACGATGGTTATATCCGTGGCATGGATCGCGGGTGATGTCCGCCACACGTACGTGTCGGCCTTGGCCGGAATCGTGGCAACGCCTACGAGAAGCGCCAGAGCGGCGGCGCTAATGAAAATACTCTTCCCCATGTCGAACCTCCTCGTGATTGGGATTATCGCCGACAATCGATTTCGACGGCGGACAGTTCAAAAACCGCGTTCAACTCTCGCGATGAATCGAAATATTTCTGAAAGGAGGTTCCACTTGCACGCGAACGACAAAATTTTGTCGTGTGCGCGACGTCGATCAGCGGCGATTTGTCTTGAACGTGCGCGAGCCGGCTCTTCCGCCGCGCGAGCCGGGAGCATTGTAAGGCTTGCTGGCGGAGCCTGAACCAAGCCGCGTCGGCGTGCTTGCCCGAACGGCCGGGACTTTCGCGGTCGGGTCGTCCACGACCGCCATCTCGATATCGCGGAGCCGCTTGATCTCGTCCCTGAGCCGCGCCGCTTCCTCAAATTCGAGATTGCCGGCGGCTTCCTTCATGCGCTCTTCGAGATCGGTGATGACGGCCTCGAAATTGTGACCGTAGGTGGCGATGGCCTCCCCGAAGCCGGTGTCCACCGTGACGCGATCGCGTTCGTACATCGAGTTCGTAATATCGGCGATCTCGCGTTTCACGCTCTCGGGCGTAATTCCGTGCGCCTTATTGAAGGCGAGCTGTTTTTCCTTGCGGCGATTGGTCTCGGCGATTGCGCGCTCGATCGAACCGGTCATCTTGTCGGCGTACAGGATCACGCGGCCCTCGACGTTGCGGGCGGCGCGGCCGATGGTCTGGATGAGCGAGGTTTCCGAGCGCAGGAAGCCTTCCTTGTCGGCGTCGAGGATGCCGACAAGCGCGCATTCCGGAATGTCGAGGCCCTCGCGCAACAGGTTGATGCCGACCAGGCAATCGAAGGCGCCGAGGCGCAAATCGCGGATGATTTCGATCCTCTCGATCGTGTCGATGTCGGAATGCATGTAGCGCACGCGCACGCCTTGTTCGTGCAGATACTCGGTGAGGTCTTCCGCCATGCGCTTGGTGAGTGTCGTCACGAGCGCGCGGTAGCCTTTCGCGGCGGTCGCCTTCACTTCGCCAATTAGGTCGTCCACCTGGGTGCGCGCGGGCCGCACGATTACTTCCGGATCGGTGAGGCCGGTAGGGCGGATCACCTGTTCGGCAAAAACGCCTTGTGTCTGGGTCATCTCCCAGCCGCCCGGGGTCGCCGAAACCGCGATCGTCTGCGGCCGCATGGCGTCCCATTCCTCGAAGCGGAGCGGGCGGTTGTCGAGGCAGGAGGGTAGGCGGAAGCCGTATTCGGCAAGCGTCGCCTTACGGCGGAAGTCGCCGCGATACATGCCGCCGATCTGCGGTACGGTGACGTGACTCTCGTCCACAAAAACGAGGGCATTGTCGGGGAGATATTCGAAGAGCGTCGGCGGCGGCTCACCCGGCTTTCGGCCGGTGAGGTAGCGCGAATAGTTCTCGATCCCGGCGCAGACGCCGGCGGCGGCGAGCATTTCAAGATCGAACATGGTGCGCTGCTCTAACCTCTGCGCCTCCAGCAAGCGGTTCGCGCGGTTTAGCTGATCGAGGCGAAGTTTCAGCTCCTGCTTGATGCCGTTGATCGCCTGATGCAGCGTCGGCTTCGGGGTGACGTAGTGGGAGTTGGCGTAAATCTTCACCGACTCGAGATCCTCGAACTTCTCGCCGGTCAAGGGATCGAATTCGTGGATCGCTTCGATCTCGTCGCCGAACAGCGACACGCGCCAGGCGCGGTCTTCATAGTGCGCCGGGAAAATTTCGATCACGTCTCCGCGCACGCGGAAAGTGCCGCGGTGAAAATCCATATCGGTGCGGGTGTATTGCAGCGCCACGAGATCGGCAATCAGCGAGCGCTGCGACATCCGCCCGCCGCGTGCGATCTCGAAGGTCATCGCCGAATAGGTTTCGACCGACCCGATGCCGTAGATGCAGGACACTGAGGCGACAATGATAACGTCGTCGCGCTCCAAGAGCGCACGGGTCGCGGCGTGGCGCATGCGGTCGATCTGTTCGTTGATCGCGGAATCCTTCTCGATATAAGTGTCTGTGCGCGGGACATAGGCTTCCGGCTGGTAGTAGTCGTAATACGAAACGAAATACTCGACCGCGTTCTCGGGAAAGAAGCTCTTGAACTCGCCGTAAAGCTGCGCGGCGAGCGTTTTGTTGGGCGCGAGAACGAGCGCGGGGCGTTGGGTCCGTTCGATCACCTGCGCCATGGTGTAAGTCTTGCCGGAGCCGGTGACGCCCAAGAGCACCTGTGTGTGCTCGCCGGAATTCGCGCCTTTCACGAGCTCTTCAATGGCTTGCGGCTGATCGCCCTTCGGCTCGTAGGGCGAGACGAGCTTGAACTTCTTGCCGCCTTCGGATTTCTCCGGCCGCGCCGGGCGGTGCGGCACGAAGGTCATGTTCTTGAATTCGGGCCGGCCCTCGTCGAGCAGTTTTTGCAGCGCCTCGGCGGAAGCCGTCGATCCCTGGGAGGGGACGAAATCCTCCTGCGGCTCGATTTTGAAGCCCAGCGTCTTCGCGAGTTCCGGATCTGTTTCGAGCGCGGGTGTCGGCTCGTAAAGCCGCTGCGGCCGCTCGGCCATTCCTTGATTGACGCCACGGGCGGTGCGGTAGGGCTTCTGGGCTTTCGGCATGGAACCAATATGGGCACTTCGCTTCCTGGAGGGAAGCGCCCGCCTGCGGCTTTTTTGAAGCGACACGCCGGAATCGGCGGGTGGGCGAATGCCGGTGTGAAGCGTTTATTGCACGAATGTCCTGACGGCCAAGAGAGCAGCGACATGACCGCCGCGACCATGAGGAAAGCGTCTAACTCTTCGAGTGCAAGCATCGATGAGCGTGTTGCCGCGATCGATTGGTCTCGGGTGACGGGCGATCTCGATGCCTATGGCTGGGCATTGTTCCCGCGGCTTGTAACAGCGGAGGAATGCGAACAGCTCGCGGGGCTGTATGAAAACGACGCCCTTTTCCGCAGCAAGATCGTGATGGCGCGGCACGGCTTCGGGCGGGGCGAATACAAGTATTTCGCCTATCCGCTGCCTGATTTCATCGCGGCTTTGCGGACAGCGCTGTATCCGCGCTTAGCGCCGGTCGCCAACCGCTGGAACGAATCGATGGGCATCGCGGTGCGTTATCCCGCCGCGCATGCCGACTTCCTCAAGCGTTGTCACAAGGCAGGCCAAACCCGGCCGACGCCGCTTCTCCTGCGCTATGGCGAGGGCGACTACAATTGCCTTCACCAGGACCTCTACGGCGAGCATGTGTTTCCGCTGCAGGTGGTGATTCTGCTTTCCGAGCCGGAGCGGGATTTCACCGGCGGCGAATTCATGCTGACCGAGCAGCGCCCGCGCATGCAGTCGCGCGGCGAGGTCGTCTCGCTCCGGAAAGGCGATGCCGCGGTGTTCGCCGTTCACAATCGGCCGGTGCGAGGCACGCGCGGAACGTATCGTGTCAACCTGCGGCATGGCGTGAGCCGGCTGCGTTCGGGCCGCCGCCACACGTTAGGCGTGATCTTTCACGACGCGAAATAGCGGCAGAACCTTTCGCCGTAGCCGCCCGGTCATTTCGCCGCAGGATGGAGGCGACGAAAATTCGCATTTTTTCAGATTCCGTCCATCTGCCGGTAATGCCGCCGCCCTAGTCTCGACAAGACTTGGCGAAAAACTGGCCGGATCAGACTGGAAAGCGCGGATCGCATGGCGCTCGATCCCAAATTTCAAGCCGCCCTGGCACTTCATCGCTTCGGCTTCGGGCCGCGAGGCGATGGCATCGCCAGGATTTCGCATGATCCGCGCGAGGCTGTGCTCGCCGAGATCGAAGCGCCGAATGCCGGCCGAATCGAAAATTCCAATCTGTTGAACAGCGGCGAAGCAGCGCGCGCAGCTTACAATTTCCGGCAGGAACGCAAGGCAAAGCGTCTTGCCGAGGCGGCCCAACGCGACATGGCGAACAACGCGCCAAACATAGCGGAAGCGCCGGAGCAGCCGAAGGATATGGCCAAAGACATGGCGCAAAACGCGCCGGCCGGCCAGCAACCGAAGCAGCAGCCCGGCCTCCCGCAGCAGATCTATCTCGAAGAGGCGAAGGCCCGCGCCGATGCGGCCTTCGCGGCGAATATCGGCTTCGCCGAGCGGCTGGTGTGGTTCTGGTCGAACCATTTTTGCGTTTCCGCCGATAAGGGGCCGACGCGTGCGCTTTGCGGCGCGTTCGAACGCGAGGCGATCCGTCCTTATATCGCGGGACATTTCGCCGACATGCTGCTCGCAGTGGAATCGCATCCGGCGATGCTGATTTACCTCGACAATGCGCGCTCGATCGGACCGGATTCGATCGCGGGCCTGCGCCAGCACAAGGGCCTTAACGAAAATCTCGCGCGCGAAATCCTGGAATTGCATACGCTTGGCGTGCGCACCGGCTACACGCAGGACGACGTCACCAATTTTGCGAAGGTCATCACCGGCTGGTCGATTACGCCGCTGAAAAATGGCGCTCCGTCGGCCGGCGAATTCAACTTCAATCCGCGCATGCACGAGCCGGGAGCGCAAACGATCATGGGCAAGACTTACGCCGAAAGCAGCGTAGGGCAGGGGCGCGCCGTGCTGCGGGACTTGGCGCAGCATCCGGCCACTGCGCAACATATCGCGACCAAGCTCGCACGGCATTTCATCGCCGACGATCCGCCTTCCGCGCTCGTCGAAAGGCTCGCCAAGCGTTTTCACAACACCGGCGGCGATCTCAAGGAGGTCGCGAAGACACTGGTGACTTCACCCGAAGCATGGGCGGCGCCGCGCGAGAAGTTGAAGCGCCCCGGCGAATGGCTGCTTGCCTCATTACGAGCGAGCGGTCTCGAACCCAAGGACGTGCGCCCGCTCATTCAGGCGCAAAATCTTATGGGCGAGCCGTTGTGGCGGCCGCCCGCGCCGAACGGATTTTCCGATAACAACGCCGCGTGGATGGACGGGCTCGCGCAGCGTCTCGACATTGCCAATCGTTTCGGCCAGCGCGTGCCGACCCAGTTGGAGCCCGATGCGCTGGTCGAAGTTTCGTTAGGTCCGCTCGCCTCGGACGAAACCCGCAAGACGGTGAAGCGCGCGGAGAGCCGTTCGCAAGCGGTGGCGCTTCTTCTGATGGCGCCTGAATTTCAGCGGAGGTGAATATGAACTCCTTGCATGCACCTTCCCGCCGCGAACTTCTTCTCGCTTCCGGCGCGCTGTTCGCATGGACCTATCTTCCCCGGGTCGCGCGCGCGGAAGGACGCGATCCTCGTTTTCTGACGATCATTCTGCGGGGCGCCCTGGACGGGCTTGGTACGGTCGCGCCGGTCGGCGATCCCGATTGGCTTTCGCTGCGCGGCGACAAGGCGCTTGCGCTCGAAGGCGCGCATGCGGCGCTCCCGCTCGATTCCATGTTCGCGCTCAATCCGGCGATGCCGAATTTCCACCGCCTGTATAAAGCAGGGCAGGCGATCGTCGTGCATGCGGCCGCGACGCCGTATCGTGAGCGTTCGCATTTCGACGGACAGGACGTTCTGGAAAGCGGGTTGCCCAAACCGGGCGCCGCCGATACCGGCTGGCTCAATCGCGCGTTTTCCTCGATCGAGCGCGGCGGACGCATCGATTCCAAAGGCAAGGAGGCGTTCGCGGTCGGGCCTGTCGTGCCGCTTGTCGTGCGCGGGCCCGCGCCGGTCGTTTCGTGGGCGCCGCCGCGTCTTCCACCGGCAAGCGACGACACAATGATGAGGCTCCTCGATCTTTATCGCCATACGGACCCTGCGCTGGCACATGCGCTGGAAGAACGGATGGGTCTAGCAGCGATCGCCCGCGCAGGCGGCATCAGTCAGGATCCGGCCAACCCTGCCGCGAAGCGCGCCGGCGTTGCGCAAGTGCGCGCTTATTTCGCCGAAGCGGCAGGCTCTGCGGCGAAATTCCTTGCCCGCGAGGAGGGGCCGAGGGTGGGCGCATTGGCTTTCGACGGCTGGGATACCCACGCCAACGAAGGTGCCTCGGACGGCCGTTTGGCCCAGCTTTTGGGGGCTCTGGATGGGGCCATCGCCGCTATCGAAACCGAAATGGGCGCGGCCTGGCGGGAGACCGTCGTCGCCGTGGTCACCGAATTCGGGCGCACGGCGCGGATTAACGGCACCGCGGGCACCGACCACGGTACGGCTACTGTTGCGCTGCTCGCGGGCGGAGCTCTCAAAGGAGGGCGTGTCGTGGCCGACTGGCCGGGCCTGAAACCGACAGATTTGCTGGACGGTCGCGATCTGAAGCCGACGACCGATTTACGCGCGGTGCTAAAGGGCGTCTTGAAAGATCATCTGCGCGTGGCGGATGACGCGCTCACGAATAAAATATTTCCCGGCAGCATAAATGTTCATCCTGCGGACGGGCTAATTGCCTGACAAAGGATTAAAAAAAAACCCCTCGCGAAACCGCGAGGGGTTTTCGTGGATTCGTACGCTCTCGTCAGAGTCCTTTCATCAGACATCCGGCGAGCAGGAGAAGATAGCCGACAAGTGCAAGCCAGAACCCAAGCACCCCGATGATCGGTGCGTAGGGAAAAATCGCGCCGAGAATCGCGAGCGCGAACAGAATGACTGAGATAATTACAGTCGTGTGATGCGGCGCATTGGTCCTGAAATGAAATCCCGCACTCCGACTGCTACTACGCCTTGCTGCCTTGGCCATGAGAGCCCCCTTGTGCTGGCATGACGGTCATCCGGCGCGACGAATCGCGCCGTCTTTGCGTCTAAAGGAGAATTTCGCATGTCCGGCGGCGGCTGCCGAATCGGTTTTTCCACAGTGAGGCGGCGGCAATGCCTCAACTATTCTGCTCGTAACCCACGATCTTCCAAGCGCCCGATTTGTCCTTGCCGTAGCAAATTCGGTCGATGCCAAGCGGATCGACGCCGTCGGCATCGATCCAGCCGGTCTGGCCGGAGGGCAAAAGGACTTCGTAGAAGCTCGTGGAGAGATTTTCGCCCGGTTTCGCCGGCGGATAGCGCGAAATCACCGGCAGCGCGACGTTCGATACTTTCGCGACCGTGCCGCCGCCGGTCGGCTTTTGGGTTAGCGAGATTTCGCGCAGGGTATAGACCCATTCCACGCCTTCGTCTTCGCCGGCGATCGCTTCGGTCGCGCGCTCCCGCGTGAATTCGTCGGCGACCTCCGCCGCGGCCGGGCCGCAGGCGATTTCGGGATTGTCGGCCTGCGGCGTGAGGGTGGGGTCGCTGACCGCGTCGTCGAGCAGAATCCAGAATGCGTCGGCGCTGTTGCCGTCCTCGTTTTTGCCGTATGGGCGGAAGCCGAACGCCACCTTGAAGTTATGCAACGCATCCCGGCTGGGGTCGAATTGCTCGGCCGGCTCGCCGTCCGCCGTCCAGGTGAATTCGGGGCTGACAAGTGCAAACAGCGCCTTTGTATCTCTCGCCCGCACCATATCGGCGAGCTTCTTCCGCATGGCATCGAGCGCCGGATCCGGCTTGAAGGGCGTCGCCGTCCGCACTTTGATTTCAGGATAGGGCGTTTTCTTCAGCGCCGCCGCGGGCTGCGGCACAAGCCAAACGGCGAAAGCAAGCAAAGCAGAAACAGCAGCAGCCCAGCGCATCAATTTCCTCCGGATCGAATCGCAAAAACACGATCGCCCGCATCGTCTAGCCGAAATGTGGCAGGCTCGCAGGCGCCGGAAAGGCAATTCTCCCGCCCGCAAATTTGTCACCTTTCCATGACGGAACTTTTCGGCCAGATGGGACTTGATAATACCCTGTACCGTTGGCAGCCCGCTGGCAGCGCCAGTTTATTCCTGAAAGGTCCCCATGCTCGCTGCGATTCCAAAACCGCTGCTGCCCGTACTTATGCTGTTCGCTTCCAATGTCTTCATGACATTCGCCTGGTACGGGCATCTCAAATACAAGTCGTCGCCGCTGATCCTCGCCGTTGTGGTGAGCTGGGGGATCGCATTCGTCGAATATTGTTTTGCGGTACCCGCCAACCGTTACGGCTCGGCGATCTATACGACGGCGCAGCTCAAAACGTTGCAGGAAATCATTACGCTGACAGTATTCGCGGGCTTTTCGGTTTTTTATCTCGGCGAACCGTTTCGCTGGAATTACGCAATCGGTTTTGTGCTGATCGCGGCGGGCGCGTTCTTCATTTTCGAAAAGTGGTGATGGTCATTTCGCCGGGACGAGCCGCAATAACTTCCCGTCGCGGGCGTCAGTGAGAAGATAGAGATAGCCGTCCGGGCCCTGCCGCACGTCGCGGATGCGCTCGTTAAGATTGGAAAGCAGCCGCTCTTCCTTCACGACCTTTTCTCCGTCGAGCTCGAGCCGGTTGAGATGCGTGAGCGCGAGCGCACCATTAAAGAGGCTGCCGCGCCAGTTCGGAAAGGCGTCAGCCGTGTAAAACGCCATGCCGGACGGCGCGATCGACGGCGTCCAGTGATAAATCGGCTGCTCCATGCCGGGCTTGCTCGTGCTCTCGTGAATGATCGCGCCGGAATAATCGACGCCGAAGCCGATCACCGGCCAGCCGTAATTCTTGCCCTTTTCGGGGATGTTGATTTCGTCACCGCCCTTCGGGCCATGTTCATTGATCCAGAGCTTGCCGCTCACCGGATGAATCGCCGCACCCTGGATGTTGCGGTGGCCGTAGGACCAGATTTCCGGTCGCGCATCCTTTCGTCCGGCGAACGGGTTATCCTTCGGGATCGAGCCGTCCGCATTGATGCGGATGATCTTGCCGAGATCCTGCTTCAAATCCTGCGCGGTCGTTTTCAGGTTGCGCTCGCCGGTGGTGATGAAGAGCGTGCCGTCGCGGGCGATTGCGATGCGCGAGCCGAAATGAAACCCGCCGGGATAGGCGGGTTCTTGCCGGAAAATGACTTTTACGTCTTCGAGTTTCGCTGTGTCTTTTTCCTCGACGAGGCGCGCGCTCGCCGCCGCAGTGCTATTCGGGTTGACTGCGCCGTTCGGCCCGCGCGGTTCGGCGAAGGTGAAATAAAGAATGCGACTCTGCGAAAAATCCGGAGCGAGCACGGCATCGAGCAATCCGCCCTGGCCGACAGCGGCAACGGGCGGAACGCCCGCAATGGGTGGCGAGAGCTTTCCATCCTTGCTCACGATGCGCATGCGGCCGGGACGTTCGGTCACCAGCATCCTTCCGTCGGGCAGAAAGGCAAGCGCCCATGGATTTTGCAGGCCGGTCGCGATCGTTTCGACCCGAAAACTTTCTTTTTCGCTTTTGACGATATCGCTCTGGGCGAGCGCGGGAGCGCTGGCGAGAAGAAGGGAAAGAACGAGGGGGATTTGCCGATGGGACATGCACACAACCTAGCGGCTTAACGCCGCTCCGCCAGTCCCCTCGCGGAATTTTGAGCTAGCGGCGGCTGCGGCGGCGGCGAACGTGGCCGGGCGTCAAACCATTGAAGGCAAACGGCGCTAGCAGCATGAGCAGAACCATAAGGCCGATGACGGCGAAAATCGCCGTGCCCGAAATGCCGTCGTCCACCATAACGAGATTGCGGACGGAAGCCGACGCCGCGTTCGTGCCGAGCATCAGCACGATCGCGCAGATCGACACGATCAGCACGAGCGACACGAGAATTTCGGTGCAGGCGAAACCGATACGGCCGTGCAACTGCGCCGCTCGGATCGAGCGCGGCTCGTTCGTGTGCGAAATCCCGAAAGGCATTACGGCTCCAATGAATTACTGCTGAAAAAGCAGAAGGCGCGCACGAACGGCCTTCTTATGTGTCACGCTAATGACGCAGTGCGGTAAGCCAATGGCAAAAAGGGGGCAATCGGGCCCAAAGTCGAAGCAGGGTTAAAAAATAGGTATTGGGATATAGGATCAACGCTTAGGCGATGATGGCTTCCTTCGGTTGCTCGCTCATTTTTAGGTGCCCGGGCTCCGACGCGATTCGCGCGAGCCATTCGATCACGTGCGGAAATTCCGAAAGATCGAAATCGCCTTCCTGCGCCACGTGAGTGTGCGCGTAGAGTGTTAGGTCGGCGACAGTGGTGCGATCGCCGACGAAATATCGATGCGCCGCGAGATGCCGCTCCATGAGCGAAAGCGCCTCGTAGCCGCGTTCCATCCACTGGTCGATTTCGTGCTTGCGCAATTCGCGCCCGCCTTTGACGAGATGCAGCCAGAATCGCGCGGTCGCGATCGCGGGCTCGTGGCTGTGCTGCTCGAAGAACATCCAGCGCAGCACTTCGGCGCGGTCGAGCTTGTCCGCCGGCAGGTAGGGCGTGCCTTCGGCGAGGTAGACGAGGATCGCGTTCGACTCGGCGAGGAAGCGGCCGTCCGCCAATTCGAGAACGGGAATGCGTCCTTCGGGATTCTTCGCGAGAAATTCCGGCGTCCGGGTCTCCCCCTTGAACAGGTCGAGCTCGACCAGGCGATAGGGCATCTGCAGGCGCGCAAGCAGCATGCGCACCTTGTAGCTATTGCCGGAGCTTTGCATCGAATAGAGCGTGTACATCGTCTTACGCTTTGCGCGGCTCCGGCCTGTCGCGGCGGTCTATTCCGCCGCGACCTTGTGCGCCCTCGCATACGCAAGCAGCGCGTCATCCGCGACCGGCTGGATCGGCGTGAAGTCGCGATGCGCGATCCACTCCTCGCGCGTAAACTTGGTGATGTGGTTCGAGACGGCGCAGAGCGTGAGATACACGATCTTGCGCGGATAGGGTGTGATGTTCGGCGGCGAGGCATGCACGAGATTGCCGTGGAACATCAGCACCGAGCCGGGCTTGCCGGTCGGCGCAACGATGCCGGGCGCGTCCGCGGTCTCCGCTTCGCGGCAAAGGCGAGTCACGGTTTCCTGATCGAGCGTCCAGAGCGGGTAGGAGGTCGTCGATTTGTCGTGACCGGCCTTGAGCGTGCCCTGGTGGTGGCTTTTTGGAATCAGCATCAGCGCGCCGTTGATCGGATACACCTCGTCGAGAAACACGGCGATGTTCATCGCGCGTGGCTCAGGCATGCCGTCGTTGCGCGCCCAGGTGCCGTAGTCCTGGTGCCATTGCCAGACATCGCCCTCGAAGGCGGCTTTGGCGTTGATCTTGAACTGGTGAACATAAACCGGCTCGCCGAATACCTGCTGCAGCGGTTCGACCAGGCGGGGATGATGCGCAAGTAGCCGGAAAGCTTCATTATAGGTGTGCGCGGCGAAGGCAGTGCGCGGCGCGCCGGTTTTCTCGCGCCAGACTTCCTTGCGTTCGGTGCGGTAGATGTTTTCCGCTTCCGAGCGCATGACGGCGACTTCTTCCTCGCTGAAGCAGTT
>JAJPHK010000076.1 GCA_021325315.1 Alphaproteobacteria bacterium | reverse complement strand
CTTGTAACCTCGAGTAACGATCTCGCCGCCGCCTGCGAGCGGCTTTCAAAGCATCCTTACGTCACCGTCGACACCGAATTTCTGCGCGAATCCACCTTCTGGCCGAAGCTCTGCGTCGTGCAAATGGCGGGGCCGGACGAAGCGGTCATCATCGACGCGCTCGCGGACGGACTCGATCTCGCGCCGCTCTACAAGCTCATGGCCGACCCGAATGTCGTGAAGGTGTTTCACGCGGCACGGCAGGACATCGAGATTTTCTGGAATCTCGCCAAGACCATCCCCGCCCCGATGTTCGACACGCAAGTCGCAGCCATGGTGCTCGGCTATGGCGACTCGATTTCCTACGACCAGCTCGTGCAGCGGGTGACAGGCGACACGATCGACAAATCCTCCCGCTTCACCGACTGGTCGCGCCGCCCGCTTTCGCCGGCGCAGCTCGCTTACGCTGTCTCGGACGTGACGCATCTTCGCGACGTGTATCTCAAATTGCAGGCCGATCTCGAAAAGCGCGGCCGCGTGCATTGGGTGAAGGAAGAGATGAAAGTCCTCACCTCGCCCGACACCTACAAGCAGGAACCGGAGAACGCCTGGAAGCGCTTGAAAGCGCGAGTGAAAAAGCCGCGCGAGCTCGCGGTGCTGATGGAGGTCGCCGCCTGGCGCGAGCGCGAGGCGCAATCGCGCGACGTGCCGCGTTCGCGCGTGATCAAGGACGAGGCGATTTCCGAGCTCGCGCAGCAACAGCCGAAGACGCCGGAGGCGCTTTCGCATATGCGCGGACTGCCTAAGGGCTTCGAGCGCTCGAAATCGGGGGAAGCGATTCTTGCCGCGATCCACAAGGCGCTTGCGCGCGATCCTTCAACCATTCCGCCGATCACGCGCGACAAACCGCTCTCGAACGGCGCATCCGCAACGGTGGAGTTGCTCAAGGTTCTCCTCCGGCTCGTCTCCGAGCAGCACGGCGTTGCGGCGAAGGTGGTCGCGACCGTGGACGAATTGCAGCGGATCGCGTCAGAAGACGAGCCGGATGTGCCGGCGCTTTCCGGCTGGCGGCGGGCGATGTTCGGCGAACAGGCGCTGAAGCTCAAACGCGGCGAGCTTGCGCTTGCGTTCGAGAACGGACGCGTGGTGGCGTTCGAGCGGAATAAATAGCGCGCAAGGCTTTCAACTTGTCATGCCCGGCCCCGCGCCGGGCATCCACGCCCTCCTTTTCTGACACGCTGCAAAGACGTGGATGGCATTCGAACTCGGGCTTGCCCGAGTTCGACGCCTTAAGAGCTCAAGACGGCGTTCTACTCCTTCCGCAAGATCTCCGCCGCGAGCTGCTTCGTCACCGCCCGCCCGCGCGAGAGCGCAACCTTGTCCAGTTCCGCCACGACTCCGCGCGCGCCCGCGAGCGAACGCTCGATCCGCGGCAGCAGATAGGCAATCACGCCCTCGCCCACCGCGAGCTGCCGGTCGGCAAAAAGCTTCACCAGCACCGCCGACAGGAGCGCGTCGTCCGGCGGCGAAAGCGTTACCGCCGGAATGGAACGAAGCCGCGAGACGAGATCTGGCAACTGAAATCCGGCGCCGTCGATCCGCTGCGATGCTGTGAACAGGAGATACGCATTCCCCTCGCGCGCGAAATTAAACAAGTGAAAGAGCGCCGCTTCGTCGATATTGCCCGGCGAAACGTCCTCGACCACGAGCGCGCCGGTTGCAAGATGCGCCGGCACATCGTTTCGCTCAAGCGCATGCCCCGACACCGTGCGGGCGCCCGCGCGCTCCGCCCAGATCGCGGCGAGATGGCTTTTGCCTGAGCCGTGCGGGCCGACAATCATCGCCGCCCTCCCCGGCCATTCCGGCCAACGGTCTACAAGCGCCAGCGCCTGCGCGTTCGCGGGACTCTCCAGAAAGTCGTCGCGGCGAAAGCTTTCCTCGTGCGGAAGATCGAAGGTGAGTTGCCGTACGAACGCGCCGGAACGGGACATGGTCAGCGGGAGCGCGGCTTATCGGTGTAAAGCGGGCTTTCCATGTAGCGGGCGATCGCGAAGCGCAACAGAACGCCGATCGCGGCCGCGAGCGGAATTGCGATCAGCAAGCCGACGAAGCCGAGCAGATAGCCGAACGCGAACAGCGCGAACATGAGCCAGACCGGGTGCAGGCCCACGCTCTCGCCGACGAGCTTCGGGGAAAGCACGTAGCCTTCGAGAAACTGTCCGACGATGAACACCACCGCCACCGCGATGATCGGGCCCCAGCTCGGGAAGAACTGCACGGTCGCGACGATCATGCCGATCAGAAAGCCGGAAAGCGAGCCGACATAGGGAATGAAGGTCAGAATGCCGGTCGAGACGCCGATCAGAAGGCCGAAGTTCAGCCCGACGAGGGCGAGCGCGGCCGCGTAGTAAATCCCCATGATGAAGCAGACCGACGCCTGCCCGCGGAGGAAGCCCGCGATCGCTGTATCGATTTGCCCCGCGAGCGTGCGGATCGTCGCGCGATGGCGGCGCGGCAGCCAGCTATCGACCTTGTCGATCATCGCGTGCCAGTCGAACAGCACATAAAACGCCACGACGGGCGTGATGACGAGGAGCGAGAAAATCGAAATCAAGGCCCGCCCGCCCGACCACAGCGATTGCACGAAGGAGAAGAGCCAGCGCGCGCTTTCGCCGACGAGATCGCCGAGAGATTTCTGGATATCGGGGATGCTCATGCCGATTGTATGTTGCAGCCATTCCTTGTTTTCGGCAGTGACAACGAGCTCCTGCAGGCGCGTGACATAGCCCGGCAGTTTTTGGATGAAGCTCACAAGCTGCGTACCGAGCACCGGCACGAGGACGATACCGACGATCACGAAAAACAGAATGAAAAAGAAAACCGTGAGCAAGGTCGCGATGCCGCGGCCCATGCCGTTTCGCTCCAGACGATCCGTGAGCGGGTTCAAGAGATAGGCGAGCACTGTGCCGGCGATGAAGGGAAGCAGAATGTCCTTCAAGAGCCAGAGCAGAAAAATGAAAACAAGAAGCGCGCCGAGCCAGAAAAGAAGCTGCCGTTGCAGATTCATGAGCCCCTCACGCGCTACGATGCCATATGGCGCGTCCAGGTCGCCAGATAGGCCGCCGACGAAAGGCCCGTCAAGCAGCCCACCGCGATGATACCGAGCGTGAGCGCGTTGCCCGGATCGATGCCGAAGGCGCTCGTCGCGAGCACCAAGGTGGCAAGCAGGAATTGCGCGACGGTATTCGCCTTCGAAACCATGAGCGGCCGGATTTCGAGCGGCCTATCCATCAGCCACGAGAGCATGATCGCCGCGAGAATCATCAGGTCGCGCGAGACGACGGCGATCACAAGCCAAAGCGGCAACGTCCCCGCGATCGCGAGCATGACGTAGATCGACATCAGCATTGCCTTGTCGGCCAAGGGATCGAGATGCGCGCCGAACTCGCTCGCCATGCCGAACTTCTTGGCGAGGAAGCCGTCGAGCATGTCGGAAATCGCGGCCGCCGCGAACAGCCAGAACGCGACCTGCATCTGATGCGCCGCGATCGCCCAGACGACGACAGGCACCAGCAGGAAACGCGCAATGGTGATGGCGTTCGGAAGATTCACGCGGCTTACAGGCCCCACTGTCAGCGACACTTAAACGCTCCCAGTGCGGTCTGCCAAGTGCTGGAAAAGCCATTGCATTTTGGCGATTCTCGCTGGCGGCCCTCTTTCTCAAGGGCTAAATATAACCGTGGAAACTTCGTGTGTGCAAAACGCCTCGCCGAAATGCGTATTCTTGCGGAAACGAAGCATTCCGGTTAGCGAAAGCCGCGGAGATCGCATGCAAAAAGCCAAAGGCCTGAGCTACCGGGACGCGGGCGTCGATATCGACGCCGGCAACCGCCTCGTCGATCTCATCAAGCCTCTCGTGAAGGCGACCGCGCGGGCGGGCGCGGAAGCGGAAATCGGCGGCTTCGGCGGCGTGTTCGATCTGAAGCGCGCGGGCTTCAAGGATCCGCTCCTCGTCGCCGCCACCGACGGCGTCGGCACCAAGCTCAAGCTCGCGGTCGACGCGAACAAGCACGATACGATCGGCATCGATCTCGTGGCGATGAATGTGAACGACCTGATCGTGCAGGGCGCGGAGCCCTTGTTGTTTCTCGACTATTTCGCCTGCGGAAAATTGCAGCCGGAAGTCGCGGCGGAAGTCGTCAAAGGGATCGCGGAAGGCTGCAAGGAAGCGGGCTGCGCCTTGATCGGCGGCGAGACCGCAGAAATGCCCGGGCTCTATCGGGAGGGCGACTATGACCTTGCCGGATTTTCCCTCGGCGCGGTCGAGCGCGAGAATTTGCTGCCGCGAAAAGATGTAAAGCCGGGGGACGTTCTCCTCGGCATCCCCTCCTCCGGCGTGCACTCGAACGGATTTTCGCTGGTGCGCAAGATCGTGAATGCGTCGGGTGCGCGCCTCGATACGCCCGCGCCGTTCGACAAATCGAGATCGCTGATCGAGGCGCTGCTCGCGCCGACGCGGATTTATGTGAAATCGGTTTTGTCCGTGTTGAAAGCGGCGCACGGCATCAAGGCGCTCTGCCACATCACCGGCGGCGGCTTCGTCGACAACATCCCGCGCGTCCTGCCGAAGGGTGCGGCGGCAAAAGTCGATCTCGGTGAAATTCACGCGCTTCCCGTTTTTCAATGGCTCGCGAATGCGGGCAATGTTGAGGAAGCGGAAATGCTCCGCACCTTCAATTGCGGGATCGGGCTCATGGTCGTCGCGGGGAAAAAAGAGGCGGAGACGATCGTAAACGCCTTCAAACACGCGGGCGAACGAATCGCGCCGATCGGCGAGATCGCCGCCGGCGAAGGCGTTTCGTTCTCCGGCAAATTGAAATTGAAGGACTAAGCCATGGCGCGAAAGCGCGTCGCCATTCTGATTTCGGGGCGCGGCTCGAACATGGTTGCCTTGATCAAGGCGGCGAAGGCAAAAAACTATCCCGCCGAGATCGTGCTCGTGATTTCCAACCGGCCCGAGGCGAAGGGACTGGAGCTCGCGCAGGCCGAAGGGATTCCGACCGCCGTCATCGACCACAAGGCGTTTTCGTCGCGTGAGGAATTCGATGCCGCGATCGACCGCGAACTGAAAACCGCGAAGATCGACATCGTATGCCTCGCCGGTTTCATGCGGGTGCTCACCGACTGTTTCGTCGAACGCTGGCGCGGCAGGATGCTGAACATCCACCCCTCGCTGCTGCCCGCTTTCAAGGGCACCGACACTCACCGGCACGCACTCTTGGCGAAAGCCGAAACCCACGGCGCGACCGTGCATTTCGTGGTGCCCGAGCTCGATTCCGGGCCGATCGTGATGCAGGCGGAAGTACCGGTGTTGCCGGACGATACGGAAGAAAAGCTCGCGGCGCGGGTGCTCAAGGTCGAACACAGGATCTATCCGGCCGCGCTGAAGCTCCTCGCTTCCGGCAAAATCCGGATCGACGGCGATCGCGTGGTCGCGATCTAGGATTTTTCTTTCGTGGATTTCTTCTTCGGCGCCGGCTTTTCGTCGGCGGTGGCGCCGCCCGCGAGGCAGCGCTGCTTGATGTTATCGTATTCGTTCGCCGACAGGCTCGGGATTTCGTTATAGGTGACGACGTAGCTCAGCTCGTCCTTGTTGAGCGTTTTCGCAACGCCTGCTCCGTAACAATCGCACCGCGCGGGATTGTTCGCCCCGCCGAAGAAGCGTTCCGGATCGCCGAGGCAAATCTTGGCAATGCGCGCCCGCACGGTGGCCGGCGAAGCATCCGCCGCGGCCGGCGCCTGGGCGCCCGACGTTTTGTAATTTCCGCTACCGGCGCTGTTTTCCGCGCAGCCTGAAAGCACGAGCGCGAGTGCGATTCCAAGAACCGCGCCGCGCCCAGAATATCCGTCCTTCGTCCAATTATGCTGCATCAACGCTTTGTTGAAATTCGTTCTTGCCTGCGTACCGCCGCAGGCTGCCTTTTCGCGGCCGGCTTCGGTTTTTTCTCCGCCTTTTCTTCGGCGGCGAGCGACATTTGGTGGCGAATGTAGCCAACAATAAGGACAAATGCAGCCGCGACGCCTGCGAAGATGTATTCCCACATTTCCGACGGCGTCCAGTGCAGATATTTTTCGAATGCGGGATCTTCAATCATCAGTCCGCCCGCGACCCAGCCGAGGAGTCCGGCGCCGAGCCAAACGAGAATCGGCCAACGGTCGAAGATGCCGGTGATCAGCGCAGCGCCGACGACGATCAGCGGAATCGAAACCGTGAGGCCGAGCGAGAGCAGCATCCAGTTGCCTTTCGCGACGGCGGCGATCGCCACGACGTTGTCGAGACTCATCACGATATCGGCGATCACGACGGTCACCACCGCGTGCAGCAACTTGTCGGACGCCTTGATGTCCTTGTCGTCGTCCTCGTTGGTGTGGAGGAGATCGATCGAGATATAGAGGAGCGCGATGCTGCCGACGAGCTTCAACCACGGCCAGGTGAGAATGGTGGCGACAATCCCGGTGAACAGGATCAGCAGGATCACAGCGACCGCCGAGCCGAGCGCGATGCCCCACTTGCGCGCGCGCGGCGACAGGTTGCGGCACGCCAACGCAATCACAACGGCGTTGTCGCCTGAAAGCAGAATGTTGACCCCGATAATCTCCAGCACCTGCAGCCAAAACGAGGGCTGATCCAGGCCCAACTGGCTTAATTCGCTCATTTCCGTTTCCCCACTCTGCGGCGTTTTGTCCGTTATCCGGTTCTTATAAATTATGCCACCGCATTATCCTAGTGGTTCTACGATAGTATTTATCCGGTAATTTCGCTGTCCTTGAAGAAAAACGCGATTTCCGTCTTCGCGTTTTCGGGACTGTCGGAACCGTGGACCGAATTTGCCTCGATGCTCTCAGCGAAGTCCTTGCGAATGGTGCCCGGTGCCGCCTTGGCGGGGTCGGTCGCGCCCATTACCTCGCGGTATTTCGCGACGGCGTTCTCCCCTTCCAGTACCTGCACTACCACAGGGCCCGACGTCATGAATTTGACGAGACTTGCGAAAAAGGGCCGTTCCTTGTGGACGGCATAGAAGCCCTCGGCCTGAGCCTTCGACATTTGCAGGCGCTTTTGCGCGACGATGCGAAGCCCCGATTTTTCGATGCGGTCGTTGATCGCGCCGGTAATGTTCCGGCGGGTGGCATCGGGCTTGATGATCGAAAAGGTACGCTCGCGCGCCATGACTGGGGGTCCGTTTTTTTGGAGGAACCAATGAAAGAGGGCCGCGTTTTATAGACACTTAAAACACAGGGCAAGCGGCGCGTGGCGGAGCGAGCATCGATGGAGACTACGATGTCGTTCGAAATCATTGCGTTTTTCACGCTCACGGCGTTGTTGTTTTACGTCGGCTTCGCGAGCGGGCCGATCGTGGCCAGGAAGTTCGGCCCTCCCCCGCACCGGAACCGGTATCCTTATCATTAAAGATCAAGCGCCTGTCGGGCCGAAGCGTTCGGTCCGGATGCATCCGCGCGCGTGACCGATCTCGACCAGAAGTTTCGCCGTGTTCTCCACGAGTCCGCTCGGCCCGCAAACATAAATCTGCGGGCGGTCACCCGGTGCAGGCACAAACGTCATCAATGAATCGCGATCGATACGCTTGTTGCCGCCATGCCAGCTGGCCGGCTGCTCGCGCGTCAGCGTATAGGCCACCTGCAAATTCGGATCGGACGCCGCCATGCGGTCGAGCTCTTCGCGGAAAATAATTTCCTCATAGCGCCGGGCTGAATAAAGCAGCGTCGCAGGAAACTTCGCCTTCTGCACCGCGCGATGACGCAGCATCGACATCAGGGGTGCGATCCCCGATCCGCCGGCGATCAGCACGAGCGGCCCGCCCTTCTCCACCGTCCAGACAAAATAGCCGCCGATCGGCCCGCGCAGCTCGAAGCGGTCGCCCGGCCGCACTTCGCTGGCGAGATAGGGCGAGACTTCCCCCTCTTCCAGCCTTTCGACCGCGAGTGAAATCTCGCGGACTTCCGGCGGCGAGGTGATGGAGTAGCTGCGCTGCGCCTGCGATCCGTCCTCGCCGGTGAGCCGTACGTCGACATGCTGCCCCGGCACGTGACCGGGCCAATCCGCGACGTTGAGTTTGAGCGTGCGAACGCGCGGCGTCTCCTCCGCGGTTTCGACGACTTCGGCGACGCGCCAGATCTTGCGCTGGGAGACCACGGGTCTAGTCACCGACATATCGCTGTTCCTGCCATGGGTCGCCGTAATCGTGATAGCCCAGTTCCTCCCAAAAGCCCTGCCGGTTTTCCGGCAGGAAGTCGAGGGCGAGCAGCCATTTCGCGCTTTTCCAGAAGTAAAGATGCGGAACGACGAGCCGCGCCGGCCAGCCGTGCTCGGGCTCGAGCGGCTTGCCTTCGTAAAGCGTCGCCACCATCGCCTTGCCGCCGGCGAGATCCGCCGAGGGCAAGTTGGTGGTGTAGCCGCCCGCCGAGTGCATCATGACGTAAGGTGCGGGCGGCTTGCCGAGACCGGCCGCGCGCAGAAGATCGTCCACCGTCACGCCGCGCCAGCGGGTGTCGAGCTTCGACCAGGTGGTGACGCAATGAATATCCCGCTTCCAGTCGGTCTGCGGCAGCGCGTTGAATTCCTCCCAGTTCCACTCCTGCAAAATCTTTCCGTTCTCGCGCAGCGAGAAGCGCCAGCGCGTAAGGTCGATCTGCGGCGTCGGCCCCGCCGACAGCACCGGAAAATCCGAAACGAGATGCTGCCCCGGCGGGATGCGGTCGCGATGCTCGGCGGGGCGGCTTTTGGCCCGGAAGCCGCGCGAGATGGGAGGCTGATCGGCCATGCGCGCCTAGGCCCTTGTGCGCGCAAAAGACATCCCGAAAACCATACATCTCTCCTCTTCCGGCCGAAGCGATGCTACGCCCCGGCCGGGAGGAAAACCATAGTTTGCAATTTTTCGTCATTACCGGGCCGTCGCGCCCGGCGAGCGGATGACGCTGCGGCCCGGTGATGGCTAAGGTGAGAATTACGGCCGGGCGAGATAATCCATCTTGCCGAGCGGTACGCCCTTGTGGCGCAGGATGTCGTAAGCGGTCGTGACATGGAAAAAGAAATTCGGCAGCGCGAAGCCCAGAAGATAATCCTGTCCCTTGAATTGCAGCGTCGTTTTGCCCGCCTGCAACGTGACGTCCTTGCCTTCGCTGCCGTCGATTTGCGCGGGTGTGACGGATTTCAGAAAGTCGACCGTCTTTTTGATGCGCGCCTGCAAATCCTCGAAGGTTTTTTCCTCGTCGGCGAATTTCGGCGCCTCGATTCCCGCAAGCCGCGCGGCGCAGCCTTTCGACGTATCGCTCGCGCGCTGAATCTGCTGAGGCAAGGGATGCATGTCCTCGAACAGGTGCGCTTCGATCAGGGTAGCGGGATCGATGCCTTTGCTTTTCGCGTGTTCGGCGCCTTTTTCGAGAATTTTCGAAAGATTCCCGAAGAAGCGAATGAAAACGAGGACGGAAGCTTCATACATGGAAAGCGGCATTGCTGTTGTCCTGAAAAAAACGGATGGAGCGGCGGATGTAATCCTTCTTTTCTCCGATCCAAGCCCTTGCGCGCAAAGGCCGCCTCTGCGGCTTTTTGCTCATATTTCAATCGCGAAAGAGTCATCCCGGCCAAGCGAGCGTAGCGAGCGCGGGCCGGGATCCATAAACGTTGGCGTGTCTGGATCACCGCAACTCGGGCTTGCCCGAGTTGGTGCTCAAGTCGGCAACAGCCGGCTTGAGTGTCTCGCGGCTAAAGCCGCTCGCCCGGGATGACAGGCGGAAATTCCTAAGCAATTTCAATACGAAAAATTTTTCGCGATTCCTTATCCCCAGCCCTCTAGGCGGCCTTAGGCTGTGGCAGT
>JAJPHK010000080.1 GCA_021325315.1 Alphaproteobacteria bacterium | reverse complement strand
CGCAGCGTCACCCGCTCGCATTCGCTCGCGGGACGCTGCGGCCCGGTAATGACGATTGGGGTTGTCGTCCCGCCGGGCGGCGAAAGCCGCGATAACGAGCGAATAGTTTTGCGCTTGTTCACGCATAGCTGCCTTGTGCTGCCCTGAATTGACGGGCAGCCGAGATTCGGCGACACGAGCGCACCCGAAAACAGGAGACAACAATGCGCGTGGCGGTGATGGCGGCGGGCGCCCTTGGGGGTTATTTCGGCGGCAGGCTCGCGGAGGCGGGACACGAGGTGCATTTCATCGCACGCGGTGCGAACCTCGCGGCGATCAAGGCGAACGGCCTCAGGATCAAGAGCGAGCTAGGCGATCTGCATCTTCCGAAGCCGAACGTCACCGACGACCCGAAAACGATCGGCGAAGTCGATCTCGTTTTCTTCGCGGTGAAGCTGTGGGACGTCGAAAAGTCCGGCGTGGCGGCGAAGCCGCTCGTGGGGAAAAACACGCGCGTTCTTTCCATGCTGAACGGAATCGAGAGCCCGGAACGGATCGCGCCCATTCTCGGCGATGACGTGGTCGTGGCTTGCCCGACGCGGATTTCCGCGGTGATCGCCGAGCCGGGCCTGATTTTGCATAAGGCGCTGAAGCCGAACTTCATCTGCGGCTTCATGGACGGGCGCGACGATGCAAGGCTGAAATCGCTGGTGGACGAGATGCAGGGCGCGAAGTTCGAAGCGAAATATTCGCGCGAAATCGAAAAGGACTTGTGGGAAAAATTCGTTTTTCTCGTCGGCATGTCGGGCGCGACCGCGGGCTTGCGTGCGACGCTCGGCGAGATCCGCGAGGACCCAGACACGCTCGCGGTGCTGGAGTCGCTCATGCGCGAAGTGGAGGCGGTCGGCGTGAAGAAGGGAATACCGATCAAAGGTTATGCCGATAAAGCGATCAGTTTCGCCAAAGCTGCGCCCGCGGGCGGCAAGGCCTCGATGGCCGAGGACCTCGAGCGCGGCAACCGGCTCGAGACCGACTGGCTGCAAGGAAAAGTCGTGGAACTCGGGCGCGCGCTCGGCGTTCCTACGCCTGTGAACCGCGATATCTATGCGGTGCTGAAATTGCATCGCATGGGCAAGGGACGATAGCGCATCTTCATATCGTCCTGATGAAAGCCAGCGGCGCTTTGTCGCTTGCTCTTCACGCGATTCGGTACAAAACTTTTCGCGCTTTTCGGTTCAGAGAGGAGGAGACGAATGCGTAAATCTTTATTCATTCTGATCGCCGGCGCCGTGCTCGCATTGGGCGCTCTCGCTCCGGCGAATGCTTCGACGCTGCCGTATATCGGACATGCCAAAAGCAATCTGAACATGACGCCGATCGAAAACGCCGCTTGCCGCGGCTGGGGCCGCTGGTGCGGGCCGGGATATCACCGCGTTTGCCGCTACGGCCGCTGCTGGTGCGCACCCTGCTGGTGAGCTAGAGGTTTTTGCGAAGAGAAGCCCGGAGAAACTCTCCGGGCTTTTTGTTTACATTGCGTTGGCGATTCTTCCGCGCCGTTTCGTGGCGCTTAGTGCGTAAAGCTGAACCGGTAATTCAGACCGACAAGCACAGCATCGACACGGGGTTTTTGGGTGATCAGCTCGGGCACCCCAACCTGTGTGCCGACGCCTTGTGCGATAATTGCACGGTTTCCAAATTGCAGGTGATCGTATTCGACCCACAGTTCCCAATTGGGCGCCAACATCCACGAGCCGCCAACACCCAGATTGTATCCGGGCCAGGTTTCATCCGCCCGCCATTTATCGCCGCCGCTGCCGGGGGAGAGGAATGAGGTATGGAGGTTCGACCAAGCCCATCCGCCCACGCCATAAATCATAAGCGTCGGGCTGACGAGAACTCCGATCCGGGCGTCGAGCGTGCTGAACCATTTCAGCCTCGTACTCTGCCTCTCGTCCCCGAAGTTGCCGATGTTGGGAAGTCCCAATGCCTTGTCCGACGACGCGTCGGTCCCGTCCCACATTCCTCTGACACCGGCGACCCAATTCTGCAGACGCACGTCGCAACCCGCCTGACCGCCGTAGCTCCAGCCGTCTCCGCTGCTCGAACCAAAATCGGCGACGCCCGGAAAAGTGGTATCGACGTTGAAGCGGGCCCAGCCGGCATTGCCGCCGAGATAGCAGCCGGTCCATGGATCGTAGGCAGCGGCGGGCGCCGCCGCCTTCACCGGCATGTCCGCGGCAAAGGCTTCAGCTGAAAATGCCGCCGTAGCAGCAACGAGCGCCGCGGTAAGGAAATACTTTTTCATTCCCGGTTCCTCGAATTCTTGAGTCGTGAAAAAACTAGCGCCGTGAATCGGGTGCCGCTCGGAACCAGGCGAACTCGGCTATGCATTAGACGAACTGATTTACGTTTCGATGCCGCGGTTGTATTTTTGCCACGCGACACTTTGGCCGGGGGGCTGCATTCCGTGGAAGCAGGGCAGGCGGCGTCTTCGTGCCGGCGGTTTTCGTCGCGCGAACTCGCGGAGAAGGACCGCATCGCGATCTGGCGCGAGGTGTACGGGCAAACCGTAATACGGCTCGACATCGAGCCGTTGCGCGATCGTCCGTTCGAGGCCGATCTCCGGCTGCGCGCGTTGCCGGGCATCAAGCTCGTGGCCGGCACGATCGGCGGCGCGCGCGACCGGCGCACCAGCGCTTTGATGGCCGACGGCAACGACGACTTCGGCCTTGCGATCAACATCTCCGGAACGAGCGCGGTCACGCAATGCGGGCACGAGAGCACGCTTGGCGCAGGCGACGGAATCCTGATGTCGTGCGGCGACGCCGGCACTTTCATGCGTCCTTCGCCCAGCCGCTTCCTCGGCATCCGCATCCCGCGCGCGACGCTGATGACGCATGTGCCGGACGCGGAAGACAAAGTAGGGCGGAAAGCCGTGCGCGGCGCGGCGATCGGACTGCTCCTCAACTATACCGAGACGCTGATGCAGAACGAGACGCTCGGTGCCGCGGAACAGAAACTCGCGGCGAACCATATCGTCGAGCTTGCCGCGCTTGCGCTCGGCGCGCGCGAGGCCGGAATGCAATTGAACGGCGTGCGCGCCGCGCGGCTCGCCGCGATCAAGGCGGACATCGCCGCGAGCTTTTCGTCGCCCGCGCTTTCGCTCGAAACGGTCGCCATGCGCAACGGCGTGAGCGCGCGCTATGTGCAGATGCTGTTCGATGCGGAAGGCGAGACCTTTTCGGAATTTCTGCTCGGCTGCCGGCTCGCCCATGCACGGCGCATGCTCGCCGACCCGCACTTTTCGGACCGGCCGATCGCCGCGATCGCCTTCGGCGCGGGCTTCGCGGATCTCTCCACCTTCAACCGCGCCTTTCGCCGCCGCTTCGGCATGACGCCGTCGGAGATGCGGGGGGAAGGCAGGACTGATTCCAAATAAAATCCCGGCAGCGGTGCCGGAGTTTCTTTTTCCATAACGAGCCTTTCGTATCGTCATTGCCGGGCTTGACCCGGCAATCTATGACGACTCTCAACGAACAATGTCGTTCGTTAAATCGCGCCAGACAGGATTCATGCCTTCGATCAATTCGATCTTCCATTGCCGCGACCAGTGCTTGATATTTTTCTCTCGCTGGATGGCAGTACGCGCACTGTCGTGGCGCTCATAATAAACGAGCATTTTTACCGCGTATTGTTTTGTAAATCCTTCGACGAGCTCGTTCTGATGTTCGTAAATCCGCCGCACAAGATTATTCGTCACGCCAACATAAAGCGTACCACGCGGCTTGCTTGCCAAAATATAGAGCCAGCACCCAGACATCTCTGCATCATGGATTGCCGGGTCAAGCCCGGCAATGACGGGTGGATGGTTGAGCGCAAAAAAGAGGCCGCCCGAAAGCGGCCTCTTGCGTTTCTTGCCTGAACGGACGGACTTAGAAATCCATCCCGCCCATGCCGCCGCCCGGCATCGCCGGCGCTTCTTTCTTCTTCGGCAGCTCCGCCACCATCGCTTCGGTGGTGATGAGGAGCGCCGCGACGGACGCCGCGCCCTGCAGGGCCGAGCGCACGACCTTGGTCGGGTCGATCACGCCCTTCTGGAGCATGTTGCCATACTCGCCCTTCTGCGCGTCGTAGCCGTAGGAGTACTGATCCTTCTCGAGGATCTTGCCCACGACGATCGAGCCGTCATCGCCCGCGTTGTTGGCAATCTGGCGGATCGGCGCCTGCAGCGCCTTGCGCACGATATCGACGCCGGTCTTCTGGTCGTCGTTCTCGGTGCGGACGCGCTTCAGGGCTTCGGTCGCGCGGAGGAGGGCGACGCCGCCGCCCGGAAGGATGCCTTCCTCGACGGCCGCACGGGTTGCGTGCATGGCGTCATCCACGCGGTCCTTGCGCTCTTTCACCTCGACCTCGGTCGCGCCGCCGACGCGGATCACCGCGACGCCGCCCGCGAGCTTCGCGAGACGCTCCTGCAGCTTCTCGCGGTCGTAGTCGGAGGTGGTCTCCTCGATCTGCTGCTTGATTTGGGCGACGCGCGCCTCGATGTCGGCCTTCTTGCCGGCGCCGTTCACGATCGTGGTGTTTTCCTTGTCGATCGTGACCTTCTTGGCGCGGCCGAGCATGTTGAGCGTGACGTTCTCAAGCTTGATGCCGAGATCTTCCGAGATCGCCTGGCCGCCGGTCAGGACCGCGATGTCCTGCAGCATGGCCTTGCGGCGATCGCCGAAGCCGGGGGCCTTCACCGCCGCGACCTTGAGGCCGCCGCGGAGCTTGTTCACGACGAGCGTCGCGAGCGCCTCGCCCTCGACGTCCTCGGCAATGATCAGAAGCGGCTTGCCGGTCTGAACGACCGACTCGAGCAGCGGCAGGAGCTCCTGCAGGCCCGAGAGCTTCTTCTCGTTGATGAGGATGTACGGGTCCTCGAACTCGACCCGCATCTTGTCGGCGTTGGTGATGAAGTAAGGCGAGATGTAACCGCGGTCGAACTGCATGCCTTCGACGACGTCGAGCTCGGTCTCGAGCGATTTCGCTTCCTCGACCGTGATGACGCCCTCGTTGCCGACCTTCTTCATCGCCTCCGCGAGGAACTTGCCGATTTCGGTGTCGCCGTTCGCCGAAATCGTGCCGACCTGCGCGATCTCCTCGTTCGACGTCACTTTCTTCGAGTTCTTCTTGAGGTCTTCCACGACTGCTTCGACCGCGAGGTCGATGCCGCGCTTCAGATCCATCGGGTTCATGCCGGCCGCGACGGACTTCGCGCCTTCGCGGACGATCGCCTGGGCGAGAACGGTGGCGGTCGTCGTGCCGTCACCCGCGGTGTCCGAGGTCTTGGAGGCAACCTCGCGCACCATCTGCGCGCCCATGTTCTCGAACTTGTCGTCGAGCTCGATTTCCTTCGCGACCGTGACACCGTCCTTGGTGACACGCGGCGCGCCGAACGACTTGTCGAGGACGACGTTGCGGCCCTTCGGACCGAGCGTCACCTTGACGGCGTTCGCCAGGATGTCGACGCCGCGCAACATCTTGTCGCGCGCCTCGACGGAGAATTTGACTTCCTTGGCAGCCATTGTTGCTACTCCGTGCAATAAATTGTTGGATTAAGCAGCCTTCCGGGTCTTCGCCGAACCCTCGACGACGCCCATGATGTCGGACTCCTTCATGATGAGGAGTTCTTCACCGTCAATCTTGACTTCCGTGCCCGACCACTTGCCGAACAGGACGCGGTCGCCGACCTTGACGTCGATTGGGATGAGCTTCCCGGACTCATCTCGACCGCCGGGGCCGACAGCGATCACTTCGCCCTCTTGCGGCTTTTCTTTCGCGGTGTCGGGAATGATGATACCGCCCGCGGTCTTCTCGTCCGCGACGATGCGGCGGACGACCACGCGGTCGTGTAACGGCCGAAATTTCATCGGAGATCCTCCAAACTTCAGGTTTGCAGTTGTGGACAGGTGCGCGAGGACTTCGCGTCACCTGGCGGGCAGATAGTCTCTGCCCGGGCCCTCTCAAGGGGCTCATAAAAATTTTTTAGCACTCATTCGTTCAGAGTGACAAGGTACGCTGTGCGCGAAAAATATTTGTATTTTCAATAAGATGGTAAACGCGTCAAAGGTTTGACGCGAAGTCTATCAGCAGTTTCGAGCCATAGCTGCTAACGCCTTGGAACTAAACAGAAAACCTAACATTTAAGCTTGCGGTGACGGCTTGGGTGCACACTATGAAACGTGAAGATTCGTCGAAGCTGGGGGCTCCATGAACACTCCTGTATCGCGTGACTTCCGCAAGCAGATTGAAGGCTATGGGCTGACGACTGCAAAAATCCTTTACCGTCTGCCCGATCACCCGCGATTCCTTCAGACCTATATCTGGCAGGACTACGACCTGTTCCCGAAATTTCCGGTGCTGTCGAAATTCCTCGCCTTCTGGCAGCGGGAACTCGAAGGGCCGCTCCATTCGGTCACGGTCGCGCACGCGAAACTGATCAAGCCGTCGGATTTCCGGGCGGTGAACGGGGTGTTTTATTTGCATTGAGCTTGACGCTCGTCATGCCCGGCCTTGTGCCGGGCATCCACGCCTTACCTGCTGACAGGCTGCAAAGGCGTGGATGGCACGCGAACTCGGGCTTGCCCGAGTTCG
>JAJPHK010000007.1 GCA_021325315.1 Alphaproteobacteria bacterium | reverse complement strand
TCGTCATGGCCGGGCTTGTCGCCCAAGTCGGGTTTACCCGACTTGGGCTCTTTTAAATTTAGCGAACTCGGGCAAGCCCGAGTTCGCGTGCCATCCACGTCTTTACGAAATCGCGTCGAACAAATCGTACCGATCGGGATTGAATCCGTGAACAAGGCGTGGATGCCATCCGAACTCGCCTTTATGCGAGTTCGGCTTGTTTAAACGTCACAAGTCGGCAACAGTCGACTTGTGATGACAAGCGCGGGCATGACGTTGTGATTCATTGCCTGTCATGCTCGCATGACAGGAGAGAAAGCTCTACCCGATCGCGAGAAGCTCCCCCGCTTCGGGGAACAGCTCCGACACCAGAAAATTCGGAATCAGGTATTGCGGGAAACAGCTCGATACGTTGGCGCCATGGAGTACGTGCAAGCAATCGCGGCGGACGTCATACAATCCCTTCAACCGAAAGTTCCGCACCGCTTCCCGCATGAACACCGTATCGTCAATGCCGGTGATGTCCGGAAACCGGCTCTTCGCCCATACCTTTTTCTTGAAGACGTACGAAAATCCGTAACCCAAATGGTTATCCTTGAACGGCTCGTTGTTCTGCTCGGTGAGCATCACCATACGCGGCGATGGAGCGGCCCAACCCCAGTGCGGTCCAAGCTTGATCTGCAAGTCCCAAAATCCGAAGGTCTTGAAGAGCGTGTGATACAAAAAAAAGCCGTAGAATTTGACGATATCCGCTTCCTCTTCCTCCATCGCTGAAAGCATCGTCGCGAGATAATTCGGCCCGTAGTAATCGTCGTCGTCCCAAAGGGCGATTACGTTGCCTTTTGCTCGCTCGATCAAATGGTTTCGCTTATTGCCGGTCGTGCGTTTTGTGGGCGTATGCTCGTAGATCACGCGCGGGTCGGACAGACTCTGCATGAACTCGGAAGGAGCCGGGCTGTCGTCGAGCACAAGCCATTCGAAATCCGCAACGTTTTGGGCAAGGACGAATTTGGCGGCGAGGGGAAGAAATTTATGCCTGTCAAAAGTCGGCGTGATGAGACTGACCAGAGGTGAACTCATATCCGCCTTTGCCGAACTGTTTTCTCGATCCGCACGCGGCTTGTCTCACAGCCGGCTCCAAAAGCAAAACGGGATCGTGCCAAATCCCCAGGAGCCCGAACAGCTGTGGGGCGTAATGTAAGTGGTTAGCGCTTAAAGGGCGTTCAGAGCAATAAAAAAGAGGGGGACGCCGAAGCATCCCTCCTCTGCTTTGTTCAGTGCCGCCCGCTTACGCCTTGGGTTGCGGGACGATGCGGATATAGGGCTTCGGAGCTTTCCAGCCGCCGGGGTAGGTCTTCTTCGCTTCCTCGTCGGAAACGGAGCCGGAGATGATGACGTCCTCGCCCTGTTTCCATTGCGCGGGGGTCGCGACCTTGTGCTTCGCGGTGAGCTGCAGGGAGTCGATCACGCGCAGCACTTCGTCGAAGTTGCGGCCCGTGGTCATCGGATAGACGAGAATGAGTTTCACCTTCTTGTCGGGCCCGATGACGAAGACGTTGCGGACCGTCTGGTTATCGGCGGGCGTGCGCTTCAATGGATCGCCGCTCGTGGAAGCGGGGAGCATGCCGTAGAGCTTTGCGACGTTATAGTCGGTGTCCGCGATCATCGGATAGTTGGGGGCGAAGCCCTGCGTCTCTTTGATGTCTTTCGACCATTCCGAGTGACGGTCGACCGGGTCGACCGAAAGACCGATGATCTTCACACCGCGTTTGTCGAACTCCGGCTTGATCTTCGCCATGTAGCCGAGCTCGGTCGTGCAGACGGGGGTGAAGTCCTTCGGATGCGAGAACAGGACGGCCCACTTGTCGCCGATCCAGTCGTGGAATCTGATTTTGCCTTCGGTGGTCTGCGCCTCGAAATCCGGCGCGGTGTCGCCAATCGCTAGTGCCATGATAGCTTCTCCTCTTTGCCGGTTTGGCCGTGAGTATGCGCGCTCCGCCGGCTTTGTTCTGCCGGGTTTGATATAAATCTTTCCACATAAATTGCTAGATTAAAATAATAATTCACGTTTTTATTGCGTTATTATTTAATGCCGAGCCAGTGGAGCTTTTCGAGGCTTGTTAGGGCTCCGATAACTCCAATTTGAGCACACTTGGTACGGGAATCAATCGGGAAGACGGGAAGACCATGAGTGCGTTCTCGGGCGTGTTACAGCCCACCTTTGCCGAGGCGGTGGCCGCCGCCGAGCTCATCCAGGAACGCCGAAAACGGGACGCGGATCTCCAAATCAGCCGCAGCGAAGCAGAAGCGTTGCTCGCGCTCGATCGCATGCAGCCGGAGAGCACTTCGGTCTGGCGCGAATTCGTGGCGGAGGCGATCGCCGATCATGTCGCCGCGGCACAGCCGGCCGGGATTCTTACCGACGAGAAAGTGCGCTGGCTGATGGACGTCACGGCGCCGCGCGGCCGCATGGAAAGCACTGTGGCCTTTGAAGCTGTAATCCGCACAATGGAGCGTGCGCACGAAGTGCCCCCTGCGCTTTCGGCCTTCACGATCCGGCAATTGCAGGCCGCGATCATCAACGGGGAAGGGCCCGCGATCGGCACGCGATCGCATTTTTCCCGTACGGTGGATGCCGCAGACGCGGCGCAGCTCTACCGCATCTTGGTTGCCGCAGGCGGGGCCGACGGCCGGCCGGTATCGCGGGAGGAGGCCGATGCGCTGTTCGATTTGCACGATGCCACGGCGCGCTCGCAAAACGACACGGCCTTCAACGATCTGTTCTACCGCGCGATCGCGAATTACACGCTCGCCGAATCCGGCCATGCGCTCGAGCCGCGGCGGGAAGCGCTCTCGCCGGATTACGTATTGAGCGCGCGAATGCGTCCGAACGCGGAGCAGGCTGCGTGGCTTTCCGAGCGCATCATGCGCGACGGCAAACCGACTTTGCCCGAGTTCGAGCTTTTGCTCTTGATCGGCAGCGAGCCGCTCAATACGGATACGTCGCTTCGGAAACTTCTCGAATCGACGCTTTAATTTGCGGCCCGCGAAACCGCGGCGGCAAGCTTTCGGTTGAATTGCATTGCGGGCCCCTTTGAGAAAAGAATTCTCTTGGGCAAAGTCCTAGTCTCCACCTAAGACGGTTATATTACGTCCCAAGCCTGTGGCGCGATTGACTTTTTCGCCGCCGCGCCGCAACAAAAGCCTTTGGGTTCGGGTGGCCGTATGTTCGGTAAAATCCTGATAGCAAACCGGGGCGAAATCGCCTGCCGCGTGATCAAAACCGCGCGCAGAATGGGCATCAAGACGGTCGCCGTCTATTCTGATGCCGACGCCGACGCGTTGCATGTCGAAATGGCCGACGAGGCCGTGCATCTCGGGCCGCCGCCGGCTGCGCAGTCCTATCTTTTGATCGACAAGATTGTCGCGGCTTGCAAACAGACGGGCGCGGAAGCCGTGCATCCGGGTTACGGATTTTTGTCGGAGCGGGCGGCGTTCGCGGAGGCGCT
>JAJPHK010000100.1 GCA_021325315.1 Alphaproteobacteria bacterium | reverse complement strand
TCGCTTCAGGCTCGCCGGAAGAATCGGCGGGCGAAAACTCGAAGCCCGAGAGGTGGCCGATGACGTGGCCCTCGACCACGACATCGCCGGTCTTGGTTATTTCGGTTTCCAATGCGGCATTCTCTCTCAGGCGGCGCAGCAAGACACTGGTACGGCGGTCGACAAAACGCTGCGCGAGGCGCTCATGCAAGGCATCCGAAAGCTTGTCCTCGACCGCGCGCGCGATGCCCTGCCAATGTTCCGGATCGTCGAGCCAATCGGAGCGATTTGCGGCGAAAGTCCAGGTGCGGACCTGCGCAATGCGATTTGAAAGCGTGTCGATATCACCATCGGTCCTGTCGGCGTGCTTGATCTGCCGTGCGATCCAGTCGGCGGGTATTCTACCCTCGCGCATCAGGAAACTATAGAGGGTCATCGCAAGCTCGGCGTGCGCGGCCGGCGCGATCTTACGGTAATCGGGAAGCTGGCAAGCCTCCCATAGCCGTTCCACGGCGGCCGGTGTCGTCGCGAGCGCTGCGATGTCCTTGTCCTTGGCGGCATGTTCCAGCACCAGAACGTCGTCGGCGACCGGTGCGCGAACCAGACCTTCCTCGCGCGGGCCTTGAGCGAGACTCCCCAAAAGCTCCTTGATCGAGCGGAAATTCAGGCTCGTGTTTCGCCATTGCACCGTCCGTACCGGATCGAAGTTGTGATTCTCGAGCCGCTCTACGAGCTCGGGTCCGAACGGTTCGCATCGTCCGGTCGTGCCGAAGGTGCCGTCGCGCGCGTGCCTGCCGGCGCGGCCCGCGATCTGCGCCATTTCCGACGGATAGAGATGGCGGAATTGATAGCCGTCGAATTTTCGGTCGGAAGCGAATGCGACGTGATCGACGTCGAGATTAAGGCCCATACCGATCGCGTCGGTCGCGACGAGATAATCGACGTCGCCGGACTGGTAGAGATCGACCTGCGCATTCCGTGTTCGTGGCGAGAGTGCACCCAGAACCACGGCAGCGCCGCCGCGCTGGCGGCGGATCAGTTCGGCGATGGCGTAAACCTCCTCGGCAGAGAAAGCGACGATCGCCGAGCGGCGCGGAAGCCGTGTGATTTTCTTGTCGCCGGCGAAGCTGAGCTTGGAAAGACGCGGGCGCTGCACGATATTGACGCCGGGGAGAAGCCGCTCGATCAGGTTGCGTATGGTGGCGGCGCCCAGGACGAGCGTTTCCTCGCGTCCGCGGCGGTTCAGCAGCCGGTCGGTGAAAATATGCCCACGCTCGAGATCGGCGGCGAGCTGCACCTCGTCGAGCGCAAGAAAAGCGACATCGAGATCCTGCGGCATCGCTTCGACAGTCGAAACCCAATAACGGGCGTTCGCGGGCTTAATCTTTTCTTCACCTGTGATTAGCGCGACGGAAGCTGCACCCACCCGCTCGACGGCGCGGTTATAGACTTCACGGGCCAGGAGCCGCAGCGGGAGACCAATAAGGCCGGAGGAATGGCCGAGCATCCGCTCGATCGCGAGATGCGTCTTGCCGGTATTCGTCGGCCCGAGCACGGCAGTGACGCCCCGGCCGCGCTGGCCAGGAGGAATGGGGGGAGAAGAAGCAGTCATAAGCGGAGGAGCCGGGGTTCTTTCAAAATTTCTGTATCATAATGCGACGCTTTTCATCGCATTCGAGCGCGACCGGTAACCAAGCGGAACGCGGGTCGAACGAATCGAGCCCGAATCGCTGACTCGCCTCGGATGCGCTTTCGTTCACGTCTAGATATGGGGTTTCGCGCGACACTTGCCACGAATTTTATCGAAAGCGGCTTGAGATTCCTCGCGGATTCGGTCCGAAATCCTTAATTCGCTGAATTTTCGCACGCAATTGGGCGGAATCGACGGGGCGATTACTTGACGTCTGAGTTTTTCGCTGTGACGTCGCGCGGGCCGACCTCGAAATTCTCCGCCTGCACGACCACGATGCCGATCAGCGTGACGATCGAGACGCGTGCGGGAAACAGGACGCGTGTGCCTTCGACCGGCGCCAGCCAGACGAAAATGTTCTTGTTGTCCTGCATATATTTGACGCTCAGCTTGTTTGGCTTGTAGCCGGCGACCGGCCGGTAATCGACGCGGCAGACAAGCATTTTGCCGCTATACCCCTTGATGTCCTTCGCCGTGTCCGTGCGCTCGTAGCTGAAAACGAGGTCGTAGCGCTGGCGGCCGTCGAAAATCGGGATCGTGCGTTTGCAGTTTTCGGGCGAAAGCATGTCGGTACTGCCCGTAACCGGAATAATCGCCGCGCTCATCGGGTCGACGACGCCACTGCGGTGCTCCTCCCGGACCGGAATGCGATCCTTGGATTCCTCTGTCGGCGGATTGACCGAAAAAGAGGTGACGGCGTTGTTCGCGAAGGAAATGCGGATGTCTTCCTTTTTCTTGTCGCTCTCCGAATTGGTTGAGTAACTTGTCGGGGAGAGCTGGCCGTCGACGAAAGTTCCCTTCGCCGAAACCATGCCATGGCCACGCGAAACGAGCTTGGCAATGCCGGTGACGCGGGCGCTGCCGACCACCGCATAGCCCGCATCGGAGATGTCCATGACGAACTCGCCGCGCCCGACCGGGATCGCCGTGACGGAACCCTCGTAATGAACCTTTAGCCGTGCATCGGCGGCCGCGCTCGTCGTGGCGGCGAGCAGAAACAGGATGGGAGCAACCTTGAGCCCGGCTTGCTGGAGCATGGACATTTCGACCTTTGAAGGATCCGCTTGTGATGCGGCGGGTTACTCGCCATTTCGAACAAGGCTATCACAGGCGGACATTTGTTACGAAAATCCCGGTGGGGCCGGATTAAGTCTTAACTGTGGCTCAGGGTTGTGTTCCGCACGCTTGACGCTAAGGCGGGGGCCGATTAATAGGACGCCCATTCCTCAGCCAAATTGGGCCTTACGCGGGAAACCGTCCCGTTCCGGCTCATTGATTTAGAAGGTTTCGATCGATGTCCCGGCGCTGCGAACTCACCGGAAAGTCCGTGCTTGTGGGCCACAAGGTGAGCCACTCGAACATCAAGACCAAGCGCCGGTTCCTGCCGAACCTCTGCTCGGTGACACTCACGAGCGACGCGCTCGGCCAGAAGGTGCGGCTCCGCATCAGCACGAATGCGCTGAAATCGGTCGACCATAATGGCGGTCTCGATGCCTTCCTTTTGAAGGCGCGCAAGGAAAATCTCTCGCCGCGGGCGTTGGAACTGAAGCGCAAGATCGAGAAAAAGATCGCGAAGCCTGCCGCCTGATCGCGCTAACGCGTCAGCGTAAATTGCAATAACAGCGCCCGCTGCAGCGGGTTGAAGTTGTCGTCCGAAATCAGCGTCAGTACGACATCGCCGTTCGCGGCGCGGTGCACCGCCAATCCTTCCATATTATCGATATTGTAGTTGTGGTCGGCCTCGAAAAGCGTTTCGCCCTTAATCACCGCTCCCCGCCTGACCTGCTTTAGCGGCACGCGCCGGATGCGCATGCCCGCGCCGCGCAACAGCGAAAAGCTGCGCTCCAGGATGAGCAGGTCGCCGCTCGGCGTCACGGCGGCGTCGGTGATGTCGAAGTCGCCGATGCGCACGACCCCGAACAACCCGGGCGAAGGGCCGCCGATCAGAAAGCCCCGGATGTTGCCGGCGTCGTCCAATCCGCGCTCGGACATCGCGATCAACGTGCCGCCGAGGGGAAGATTGCGAGGCACGAAAGTCATCGCCTCGAGGCCTTTATTGAACGGAAGCTTTTTGATCTCCGGCGGGAACTCGATCGGCGCCGCGCGCGCCGCGAAGCCGTCCTTGCCGTAGTCGAAGCGCACGATCTGGTTCACGCGCTCGATGCCGACGTAAAAAATTCCGCCGTCGTCGGCGAGCGACTCGGTATCGAACCAGCCCTTGAGGGCGAGCGGCTTGCCGTCCTCGGCGAGCATCGGCGCCATCTCGGCGTCAGAAATCCTGACGGGGCGGATGCCGTCGTAGCCTATATTACCGCGCAGCCAGCGTCCGCGATCGCTCACGATGACAAAACGCGTGCCGCCGTCGAACAGGCGAATGGCGGACAGGCCGCCGAATCCCGATTGGTGGGAGCTCAGTTCGATGCCGCCGCGAAAAACGAGCGGGCCGAATTCGCGCCGTTGCGGATCGCGCAAGTCGAAGCTTTCGATGGGCGACGCATGAATTTCAAATTTGACCGCGAGTTCATCTTCCTTCGGCGGCAATTGCGCGAGCGAAGGAAACGCGATCAGACACAAGAGCGCGACATACGGCCAGTTCCGTTCCGGATTCCGGGCAAAAAAAGAGAGCCGCGATAAAACGCTCACGCCACGCGTCTCCGTGCGACGCGTCCGCGCGGCGCGGGCAGCGCTTTCTCGTCGAAAAGCTCGGCGAGCTTCTCGGTCATCGCGCCGCCGAGTTCTTCGGCATCGACGATCGTGACCGCGCGGCGATAGTAACGCGTGACGTCGTGGCCGATGCCGATCGCAATCAATTCGACCGGAGAGCGATTTTCGATCTCGCTGATGATGAAGCGGAGGTGCCGCTCGAGATAATTGCCCGGATTGACCGAAAGCGTGGAGTCGTCGACCGGCGCGCCGTCCGAGATCATCATCAGGATCTTCCGGCTCTCGGGCCGCGCCAGGAGGCGCTTGTGCGCCCAATCTAGCGCTTCGCCGTCGATGTTCTCCTTCAGGAGCCCTTCGCGCATCATCAGGCCCAGATTCTTGCGTGCGCGACGCCAGGGCGCGTCGGCGGCTTTGTAGATGATGTGACGCAGGTCGTTAAGGCGGCCGGGGTTTATCGGCTTGTTCGCAGCCAGCCATGCTTCGCGCGACTGCCCGCCCTTCCAGGCGCGCGTCGTGAAGCCGAGAATTTCGACCTTCACGCCGCAGCGTTCCAGCGTGCGCGCGAGAATATCGGCGCATGTGGCGGCGACCGTGATCGGACGCCCGCGCATCGAGCCGGAATTGTCGAGCAGAAGCGTCACCACCGTGTCGCGGAACTCGGTGTCGCGTTCTCGTTTGAAGGAAAGGGGCTGGAACGGATCGATGATCACCCGCGGCAGGCGCGCGGAATCGAGGATGCCTTCTTCCATATCGAATTCCCAAGCGCGGTTCTGCTGCGCCAGGAGCCGCCGCTGCAGGCGGTTCGCGAGCCGGGCGACGACGCCCTGCAAATTGCTCAACTGCTTGTCGAGATAGGAACGAAGCCGCGAAAGCTCCTCGGGATCGCAAAGTTCTTCCGCGCCGATGGTTTCATCGAAACGGTTGGTGAACGCGCGATAATCGGGCCCGCGGGGCTCGTTCGAGAGCGGATGGCGCGGATGCCACGGCTCGCCAGGCTCGGTGGAATCGCTTGCGTCGGAGTCTTCGGGCTTGTCGGCGGAGGGCGCTTCGTCGCTTTCGCTTTCTTCCTCGCCGAGATCGTCGGCGGCAAGCTTCGCATCCTCGGCGGCGGCGTTTTCCGCGCCTTCGTTCTCGTCAGCATCGCCTTCGTCGGCGGCCTGATCCTCGCCCTGATCCTCGTCCTCGGAATCTTCTTCGTTGCGGTCGGCAAGCCGCTGGTCGCCCATCTCTAGCGATGACAGAAGATCGTGCACAATCTCGCCGAAGGCGCGCTGGTCATCGATCCGCTGCGACAGCAGGTTCAATTCGCGATCGCCCCGCTTTTCGATGAATTCGCGCCAGACCCCTACAAGCTTTTTCGCGCCGGTGGGCGGCTCGATGCCGGTGAGACGATGACGCACGAGAAGCGCAAGCGCCTCCTCGATCGGAGCCTCGGAACGGTCCCGAATCTGGTCGAAATTCGTATTCTGGTAGCGGTTCTCGATCATCGCCGAAAGATTCGCGGCGACGCCGCTCATCCGGCGGGAGCCGATCGATTCCACGCGCGCCTGCTCGATCGCTTCGAAGACAGCGCGCGCGGTGTCGCCCTGTGGCAGCATGCGTTTGTGAAGCGCAGGGTTATGGCAAGCGAGCTTGAGCGCCGCAGAGTCCGCCTGTCCGCGCAGGATCGCCGCGTCGGCCTTGCTCATGCGGCGCGCGGGCTCCGGCAGCCGCACGCGCAGCGGCGTCACGAGAGGGCGCTCGTTCGAATAGACGACCTCGATTTCGTTCTTGCCGGCGATCGCGCGCAGGCAACTCGTCACCGCCCGCTTGAAAGGCTCCGCCGGCGATTCCGCGCTTTTGCTTTTGCCTGTGTTCGGGATCGACATCTCAGCCGAGCGCGACGTTCACCGCCGACTCGGGCAGATCGCGGCCGAAGCAGCGCTGGAAGAATTCCGCGACGATCGAACGTTCGAGTTCGTCGCACTTGTTCAGGAAGGTGAGCCGGAAAGCGAGGCCGATATCGCCGAAGATTTCGGTGTTTTCCGCCCAGGTGATTACGGTGCGCGGGCTCATCACGGTCGAAATGTCGCCGTTGATGAAGGCCTGCCGCGTGAGATCGGCGACGCGCACCATCTTGGAAATCGTCTCGTGGCCTTCGGGCGAGCGATATTGATGCACTTTGGCGCTGACGATCTCGACTTCCTTGTCGTGTGGCAGATAGTTCAGCGTCGTTACGATCGACCAGCGGTCCATCTGGCCCTGATTGATCTGCTGGGTACCGTGATAGAGCCCGGTGGTGTCGCCAAGGCCGATCGTGTTCGCAGTCGCAAACAGCCGGAAGGCCGGGTGCGGACGAATGACTTTGTTCTGGTCGAGGAGGGTGAGCTTGCCGGAGATTTCCAGGACGCGCTGGATCACGAACATGACGTCGGGGCGGCCGGCGTCATATTCGTCGAAACAGAGTGCGACATTGTGCTGCAATGCCCAAGGCAGGATGCCGTCACGGAATTCCGTGACCTGCTGACCGTCCTTGAGGACGATCGCATCCTTGCCGACGAGGTCGATACGGCTGATATGGCTATCGAGGTTGACGCGCACGCAAGGCCAGTTCAGGCGCGAAGCCACCTGCTCGACATGGGTCGATTTGCCCGTGCCGTGATAGCCCGAGATCATCACACGCCGGTTGTGGGCAAAGCCTGCAAGAATGGCGAGAGTCGTGTCCTTGTCGAACACGTAGTCCGGGTCGGTATCCGGCACATGCGGGTCCGTTTCCGAAAAAGCGGGCACCTCCAGGTCGACATCAATGCCAAAAACTTGGCGGACCGACACTTTCATGTCGGGGACGGGGGCAAGCGTATCGAGGGCGTTCATGAATTCCTCTTCCGCGGCGAAGCGGTTGGGGCCTTTGGGAGCTGTGGCCGAAGCAGTGAGCTGGTAATCTAACAGAAGCCGGCGCTCTTAAGGTAGTTATAGGCCTGAATGATCTCCCGAAGAATATCCTCGGTAGATTTATCGCCTTGATTCAAGTCAGGGTGGTGCCGCTTCACCAACTCTTTGAATCTGGCCTTTATTTCGGCACTGGTGGCTGTGACTTCAAGCCCCAAAGTGCCCAGAGCCTTTCGCTCGACGTTCCGGACGGTACGCTGTTCTGCCGCACCGGATGCGCGGGCCGCTTGCTCGGCAAAAAGATTAAAGGGGTCCGCCCAGGAAGGCCGCCCGGACATGGGGGAGCCATCGGTCCGGCGCTCCTCGGCGGAACGGGCAGTTCGCTGGTTCATCTTCCAGGTCGGCCGGTGGCCGGTGAGGGCATCCTTCTGGTGGGAAGCGATGTCCTCATTACTCATGCCCTCGAAATAATTATATTTGTGATTGTATTCGCGGACGTGCTCGAGACAGTAGTGCCAATATTGCTTCTCGGCGCCACGCCCTTTGGGCGCGCGATGGCTGCCCGGCTTTTTGCAGCCCGGCCACTCGCAAGTCGGCGCGTCGGATTTCTTCGAGCGGTCCTTAGACGGCTTGACGCGGATCTTATCGAAAATGGGTGAATCGAATTTCATAGCTCGATATGTATGCCCGGTCACGGCGAAACAAGGAAGTGGACGGTCCAAATCTAGTGGGGGCCGCATACAATATAGGAAGCCAGGTGAATTTATGAACACCGTCCAACGAATTCGTGAAACGCTTGCGCGCGCGCTGTCACCGGAACAAATCGAGGTGATCGACGAAAGCGGCAAGCATGTCGGCCACAGGGGTCATATCCCCGGGAAGACCACGCATGTGCGTGTGCGGGTCGCGGCAGATGCGTTTCGCGGCAAAAGCCGGATCGAGCGGCATCGCATGGTGAACGATTTACTGGCTTCGGAAATCGCCGATGGCCTGCACGCACTCGCGATCGAAGCGCGCGCCCCGGGAGAATAGTTATGCGGCACGCTCGGAGGACTTCGCTTCTTCCGGGGGGATGACTGGCTTCTTCAACGGCGTGATCTTCATTGCCGTGATGCGATTGCGGTTCTTGCGCAGGACCTGAAAGCGGAAGCCATAAAACGTGAAGATTTGCCCCGCTTCGGGAATTTGCTGGGCCTCGTGGATGACAAGGCCCGCGATCGTCGTCGCCTCCTCGTCGGGCAATTGCCAATCCATCGCGCGGTTCAGATCGCGGATCGGCATGCCGCCGTCAACTGTCACCGAACCGTCGGCCTGCGGACGAAGGCCGCTCATCGGCAGATCGTGCTCGTCGGAAATGTCGCCGACGATTTCCTCGATGATGTCTTCGAGCGTCACGAGACCCATCACCTCGCCGTATTCGTCGACAACGAGCGCGAAGTGGGTTTTGCGCTTGCGGAAGGCTTTAAGCTGCGCAGCGAGCGTCGTGGTGTCCGGGACAAACCACGGTTCGAGCGCAATCGCGTCGATGTCGATCTTGCTTTCATCGCCGCCGACCGCGTTGAGTTCGCGCAACAAATCCTTGACGTGCAGCACGCCGACGATGTTTTCGGGCGTTTCGCGCCAGATCGGCAGCCGCGTATAGGCGGAAGCGAGCACTTCGCTTACGATTTTCTCCGGCGGGTCGTCGGCGTTGATCGTCGCCATCTTGGTGCGATGAATCATGACATCGGACACTTCGAGCTCGCGCAGATCAAGCAGCCCGCCCAGCATGTCGCGGTCGTCCTTTACGACTTCGCCTTCGCTGTGCAGGAAGTCCACCGCGCCGCGCAGTTCTTCCGGGCCGGTGAGTACGTTTTCCGTCGCGTCAAGCTTGAAGCGGAAAATGCGCAGAATTCCGTTCACGACCGCTTCGATCGCGAGCGTCACAGGGCCCAGGAATTTCACAAATAACGAGATCGGATGCGCCACAATGAGCGATACACGGTCCGGATGGTTGATCGCGATTGTTTTCGGCAGCACCTCCGAAAATACGACCACCACAACGGTCATCACGGCGGTTGCGTAGAAAACACCCACCTCCCCGAACCACGACAGCATAACTCCAGTCGCGAGCGCGGAAGCGGCGATGTTCGCAACGTTGTTGCCGAGCAGAATCGCGCCAATGAGCTGCTCGCGCTTATCCATCAGCTCATTCACGATTTTCGCGCGTCTATCGCCGCCGTTCTCGAGCGCGGTCATGCGCGCGCGAGAAGAGGCTGTCAGCGCCGTTTCGCTGCCGGAGAAAAAGAACGAAGCCACGAGGCAGATCAGGACTGCGCTCAAGGATAAAATTTCAGGGGTGGTCATGGCCCCTAATTTAAGGATCGCGGCGCGCCTCGTCGAGAAGGGCGCGAACAGGCCCGATTTCAACGCCTTTTGCGACAAAGGCCTTGCCGATCCCGCGCGCGAGAACGAAGACGAGCGAGCCGTGTTCGACCTTCTTGTCCGTTCTCATGAGGTTGAGAAGCTTTGTGCTGTCAGGCAAGCCGCCTTTTACGTCCGTGAGCCTCGTCGGCAGGCCAACGGCCTTAAGGTGCGCAGCGGCGCGGTCGCAATCCGTTTGCGGGCAAAGCCCAAGCTTCGCCGACAACCGGTACGCGAGCACGATGCCGATCGCGACTGCTTCCCCGTGCAAGAGGCGCTCGGAATATCCGGTCGCCGCCTCCAGCGCGTGCGCGAAGGTATGTCCGAGGTTGAGGAGTGCGCGCTCGCCGGCCTCGCGCTCGTCGCGCGCGACAATCGCGGCTTTCGCGCGGCAACTCGTGGCAACCGCACGGACACGCTCCTCGCCGCCCTTGAAAACGCCCTGCCAGTTTTTCTCCAACCAGCCGAAGAAACGCTCATCGTTGATGAGCCCGTATTTCGCGATCTCGGCATAGCCGGAACGGAATTCACGCGGAGGAAGAGTGTCGAGAATATCGGTGTCGGCGAGCACGAGAATAGGCTGATGGAAAGCGCCTACCAGGTTTTTCCCGTGGCGGGTATCGATGCCGGTCTTGCCGCCAATGGAGGAGTCGACTTGCGCCAAGAGCGAGGTCGGAATCTGCACAAGGCCGACGCCGCGAAGCGCGGTGGCCGCCGCGAAACCGGCAAGGTCGCCGACTACGCCGCCGCCGAGCGCAATCACAAGATCGCTGCGCTCGATGCGCGCGTCGAGAATAGAGTTCACGACTTGCTCGTAAATGGAAAAGCTCTTCGAACCTTCACCGGCCGGAACAACAATACGACTCGTTTTTATCCCGGCGTCCTCGAGCGAGCGCTCGCAGCGCTCCAGGTAGTGCTTCGCGACATTTTCGTCGCTCACGATTGCGGCTTTCGCTTTTGGTTTGATTCCGGCGATGCGCTTTCCCGCCTGCGCGAGCAACCCTCCGCCGATTGCAATATCGTAGGCGCGCGCGCCGAGCTCGACGCGGACGGTCGTTACAGTTGGCGCGATATCGGATGGCGCTTTCATGATCGTGTCTCGGCCGGCTCGGCGTCGAGGTGTTCGGCGAGCGCTTCGACGATCGTATCGACGACTTCCTCATGGGGAATATCGCGCGAGACGACAGTTATATCCGCGCGCGCGTAATCCGCCTCGCGTTCGGACAGAAGCTTTCGCAATACGCCTTCCGGATCGTCGCTGCGCAGGAGGGGCCGGTTTTGCTTCCGCTTCACACGCTCCAGCAAGAGCGGAATTTCGGCCGAAAGCCATATCGAAATTGCGCGCTCACCGACCCGGCGGCGCGTATCGGTGTTCATGAAGGCGCCGCCGCCGGTGGCAATCACGGATGGCTCACTCTCCAAGAGGCGGGCAATCACCCGCGCTTCTAGCGCGCGAAATTCCGGCTCGCCGTGCTTGGCGAAAATATCGGCGATCGACATGCCGTTCGCCGCTTCCTCGATTTTGGAATCGGTGTCGACAAAATTCAGGCCCAGTCGGTGGGCGAGCCTGCGCCCGACCGAACTCTTGCCCGATCCGGGCATGCCGACGATCACGATCGAGCGTGTCCCGAGGGCCGATTTCAGCTCGGCTATCGGGCCGTGCCGCCGGTCGTTTTTAGGTGTGCCCATTCTCTTTCGTCTCGCAAGCCTATTGGCGCGGAACCTACACCAACCTGCGTCTGGAGCAACGGCGGCTTGCCAGTGTTCTCCAAACCTGTAACCACTCACGGCAATCACGATGCGAATCGGATACTGCCATGCCGAGTCTCATGCGATTTCTCGCGGTCATCGGAATCATCGCCGCCGTGATTTATGCGGGCTTATGGGCGCTCGCGCATTTCGTCGAGCCGCATCCGCGTGAAATGACGGTCACCATCCCGCAGGAAAGGCTTGGGAAGTGAGCGCCCGGCAAAACGCCCGCGCGAGGCGAGACGAAAGCCTCATCGGGTTGTTTCTCGACATGTTGGCTGCCGAGCGAGGCGCAAGCTCAAACACCCTCGATGCATATCGACGCGATCTCGACGACTACGCGGAGTTTTTGAATACGCGACATTCCAGTATTGCGAGTGCAGCAACCGACGACGTACGAAGCTATCTCGCTGCGCTCGCGAAACGGGGCATGGCTGCCAGCTCCTCCGCGCGGAAGTTGTCGGCGATCCGCCAATTGCATCGCTTCTTGTACGCGGAGGGAAAGCGAAGCGACGATCCGGCGGCGGTGCTGGAAGGGCCGCGTCGCGGACGGCCGCTGCCGAAGATTCTTTCAGTAGAGGAAGTCGCAAGATTGTTCGATGCCGCGTATCAAGCGGCGGCGGCCAAAGAAACCACGCATACGGAGAAGCTGCGCGCATTTCGTCTCGTTTGTTTGCTCGAAGTCTTGTACGCCTCGGGTCTACGCGTCTCGGAATTGATCGCGTTACCGGCTTCCGCGGCGCGCGGCGAGGGCGAAACGATCACCGTCCGTGGCAAGGGCAACAAGGAGCGGCTCGTCCCCCTCGGCAAAGCCGCGCGCAAGACGATGCGCGATTATTTGAAACTGCTCACAGAGTCGAAAGCCGGTAATATACGCTGGCTGTTTCCTTCGTTCGGTGCGAGCGGCCATGTGACGCGCCAGCATGTCGCGCGCGAACTGAAGGCGCTCGCACGTGCGGCCGGTATCGATCATCGAAAGATGAGTCCGCATGTTCTGCGGCACGCTTTCGCGAGCCATCTTCTGGCAAATGGCGCGGACCTGCGCGTCGTGCAGACGCTCCTGGGGCACGCCGACGTTTCCACAACTCAGATTTACACGCATGTGCTTGACGAGCGGCTGAAGAATATGGTGCGAGACCTGCACCCGCTAGCCGAGGATTAAGCCGGTTTATCGTTCGGAAAGCGGTATTTCTCTTGAAAACCTTGACTTTAACCTATCCTCCCGGCCAGTTTCCGCCCTCCGCGACGCTTCCGTCGCATATATTTCTTCATGCGCACCATTCTCGATTTTGAACGGCCCGTCGGCGAGCTTGAAAAAAAGCTCGAGGAATTGCGCGCGCTCGAAGCATCGGGGGAAGGTGCCGCGATCGGCGACGAAATCGCGCGCCTGGAAAGCAAGGCAGCCCAGGCGCTCGAAGACCTCTACGCCAATCTTTCGCCGTGGCAAAAAACACAGGTCGCCCGTCATCCCGAGCGACCGCATTTTTCGGATTACGCGAAGGGGCTGTTTACCGAATTCACGCCGTTCGCCGGCGACCGGAAATACGCGGAGGACGCCGCAATCCTGGGCGGCTTCGCGCGTTTTCGCGGCGAGGCGGTCTGCCTGATCGGACACGAAAAAGGCTCGTCTACCGAATCGCGCATCCGGCACAATTTCGGTATGGCGCGACCGGAGGGTTACCGGAAAGCGGTGCGGTTGATGGAACTCGCCGATCGTTTCGGACTGCCGGTCATTTCACTTGTCGATACGGCGGGCGCCTATCCCGGCATCGATGCGGAGGAACGCGGCCAGGCCGAGGCGATCGCGCGTTCCACCGAAGCGTGTCTCAATCTCGGCGTTCCGAACGTCGCGGTGATCATCGGCGAAGGCGGCTCGGGCGGCGCGATCGCGATTGCAACGGCAAACCGCGTTCTGATGCTCGAGCATTCGATCTACAGCGTGATTTCGCCCGAAGGGGCGGCTTCGATTCTGTGGCGCGATACGACGAAGGCGCAGGAAGCCGCCACCAACATGAAAATCACCGCCCAGGACCTCCACCGGCTCGGTGTCGTCGACACCATCATCCCCGAACCGGCGGGGGGAGCCCATCGCCACACGGCTGCCACGATTGCTGCGACGGGGGAGGCGATCAGCTTCGCTCTCGGCGATTTAAAGGGTCTTTCCCGCGAGCAAATTAAGGCGGAAAGACAACAAAAATTCCTCGCTATTGGGCGTAATTTATAGGTTTCAATATCGGGGGTTTCCGTCTGTTCACGATGTGCCGAGAACCGGCGTCGGCGTCTTGCGGTAACCCAATGGCAAGAGTAACGATTTAGCCAATGATGGTGGACGTTTCTTAACGGGGTAAGGGGTTCCGCATTGAGCCGGCCCAAGTTCATCCGCTTCAGCGTAGCGGCCTTTGCCGCGCTTTGCTCGTTCGCGCTCGCGGGATGCTTCTCCGAGTCCATGTTCGCGACCAACGAGAGAGCCAGCAAGCAGCTTTCTCCGGAAATGGTCGCCTTGATCGAGAAGAAAGGGATGACGAAAGAGTCCCCCATTCTCGTTCGCATCTTTAAGGAAGAATCCGAGCTCGAAGTCTGGAAACAGACAACCGAGGGCAAATACGAGCTTCTGAAGACCTATCCGATCTGCCGCTGGTCGGGCGATCTCGGCCCGAAGATCAAGACCGGCGACCGCCAGGCGCCGGAAGGCTTCTACATGATCACGCCGGGTTTGATGAACCCGAACTCGTCTTACTATCTGTCGTTCAATACCGGTTTCCCCAACGCCTTCGACCGGGCGCTTAACCGGACCGGATCGAACCTGATGGTGCACGGCGATTGCTCATCCGCGGGCTGCTACGCGATGACCGACGAGCAGATCGGCGAAATTTTCGCGCTCGCGCGCGAGGCCTTTACCGGCGGTCAACGCGCCTTCCAGGTACAAGCCTATCCGTTCCGCATGACGCCGAAGAACATGGCGCGGCACCGGAACAACCCGAATATCGCGTTCTGGCGCATGCTGAAGGAAGGCAACGATCATTTTGAAGTGACGCATCAGGAGCCGAAGGTCGATGTGTGCGACCGCCGCTACGTCTTCAATGCGATTCCGTTCGATCCGACGCAGCCGTTCAACGCGCAGCAAAAATGCCCCGTATTCGATCAACCGATCGAAGTCGCGGAAGCGGTGAAAGCGAAGCGCGACGCCGACCAGAAGGAATACGCGGATCTCGTGCGGCGTGGCACGCCCACGGCGCCGCTCAACCAGTTCCGCGACGGCGGGATGAATCCGGTATTTGCTTCCAAATTCCCCGAACGCGATCCGAGCGGCCCGCGTCTTGTCTCGACGCCGGCGGATGCGCGCGAAGCTGACGGTGTTCGTTCCGCCGCAGCCGATGTGCCGACAGGTACGACCGTTATCCCCGCCATGGCTTCGGCAAACGACGAAAAGCCCGGCGTATTCGACAAGATCGGCGCATGGCTGAAGCGCAATCCCGAAACGCCCGCGCCGCAGCCACAACAGGCAGCGGCGCCGGAGCCTGTGCCTGCACCCGCTCCGAAAACACGAACGGCTTCCGCGCCTGCGCCGAAGCCAAAACACGCCACGCAAACCGCTTCGACGAAACAGCCGGAGCCCGCCGAGAAACCGGCGCCGCAAAAGGAAGCGCAGCAGCAGCCCACCATGCAGGGCTCGCCGATTCTGAGCTCCAGCAGCTTCAGCGCGTTCCGCTAGTGCGTGGAGTTATTAACGCGAGGTGGTAGCTGAATAGAAGCGGCGAGTTCGCTCTTAATTTTCAGTGCTCCGCTTGTTGTCCTTCGCGCCGGATGCGGCGTCCGATTTCGCTTAAGTTGCTGAGATTGTCGTCGCCGAGCGCCGCAAGTGCGCGGCGACTCTTGTCACGACCCAGCCAGCAGCGCTTAAACGTTGATACCCCGCCTTTTATGACGAATCCGCCAATCGATCTCATCAGCATTCTTATTTTTGGGGTGTTGCTTGCGGGTGAAATTCGAACTACCGCGAGCGCGCTCGCCGCTGCGTAAATGCAGAAGCCAGCGGCAATAGCCGCGAAGAGGCCGGCTGTACCGAGACCGAGGCAGTAGACTGCTGCGAGTCCTGCACCTGCGCTCACGAGCAACCGCACCGCGTTAGCGATCATCGCTGTAAAGCCGTGGCCGAATCCTTGGCTTACGAAAAACAGTCCAAGGCCGAGGCCGAAACAGACATAGGCCGGCCCGACGATCCGCAGATACATCGCTCCAAGGCGTGCCACCTCGACGTCGTCACTGAATAAGCCCAACCAAATGTTGGGTTGCACCGCAACGATTAATCCCAGGCTCCCACAAAGAAGCGAGATCGTCGCCGCGCCCGTCCAGGCGATCCGGCGAGCGCGGCCATACTGCTGCGCGCCCCAATTAGTCCCCACCATGGCGACGATCGCCGTTCCAAAACCAAAAGCGATGGGCTGCATGATGTATTCGAGCCTTGCCCCCATCGCGTAGCCGATGGCGGCTTGGGGCCCAAACTGGCCAGCGATGCCCGTCAGCACGATCACAGAAAGGTTGGTGATTGCAGTGTTGATCAAACCCGGCACACCAACGTTGAGAATGTCGGCGAATAGCGGCCATCGCGGAGCCACTCCATAGAAATTCAAACGAACGATCGAGCGAGACGAGCGCAGGTAGACAATCATGACCAGGCTGCCGACGCCGAAGGGAATCACCAGCCCCCAGCCAGCGCCTGCAGGCCCCAACGCCGGAAACGGGCCATAACCGAAGATAAGAATAGGCGAGAGTGCAATGTGAGCGACGACGCAGCCAACCAGGACGCCCGCATGCAGACTCATATTGCCCGTTCCGCGCACCGCGTTACCGAGCAGATTGAGTACCGTGATCGATACGGCGCCGCCGAAAGCCACATCGGCGTATGAGAGCGCGTCAGTCAGCATTGCATCGTGCCCGCCCATCCAGCGAAAGATAAAGGGGGCAGCCAGCAGCATGACGGTCGAAAAGATTCCCGCAAGCGCGAGAGCCAACAGAAATGCGTGGACGGCAAGTTTATCGGCGCGGTCCCGGTTTCCCGCGCCGAGAGCGCGCGCAATAGCCGACGATACTCCAGCGCCCATACCGCTGTTGGTGGTTTGTAGGATGAGCATGATCCAAGGAAACGCCAGCGATGCTCCCGCGAGCGCGTCTGTTCCAATTCTCCCGAGAAAGAAACCATCAAAAGTGATAACGCCGACAAATGCGACCAGGTTGAGAATGTTCGGTGCCGCAAGCCGCAACAGCGTTGCAAAAATTGGACCTTCAAGGAGCAATTTGGTGCGAGCCGCCACGGGGCGCGCCTGTGAAGCCGCCGAGGCAGACGCGGCCAACGATGCCGGGGGAATAGAAATGCTTTGGTTGCCCATAGGCACTCCTCCCCGTATGGGACTGGAGCAGCGCTTAAGACGAATTGTCTTCAAGAACGGGGCCGCTCATGGAGGTCGCTTCAAAAGGAAGCAAGCTGCACTATCTTCGGATCGCAGCTACCCGCAACGCATCATTTCTCAGGCCTACCTGAGAAATTCTCATTAACTCGGGGCATTAGAAATCATCGATACATTGTACGTACGATAGATTCGCTGTATTCTTGATTAGATTTTCTCATGATTGATCAGGTTAATGGCACGCCGCCTCCCGCCGCTGAATGGTTTGAAAGCTTTCGAAGCTGCGGCTCGAAGCGAGAGTTTTACGCGGGCCGCCGAAGAGCTGAATGTTACACAAGGCGCAGTCAGTCATCAGGTGAAGGCGCTCGAAGATACGCTTGGGCTCAAGCTCTTCCATCGCGAACGACAACGGCTGATTCTGACCGAAGCAGGCCGCGACTACCTTGCCGTCGTCCGCGACGCTCTGGACCGGATCGCTGTTGGCACCGAACGGCTGCTGCAGCGGCAAGAGGGCGGGGTTCTCACCGTTAGCACCTCGCCAGACTTTGCAGCCAAGTGGCTGGTCAACCGGCTGAGCCACTTTGCCGAGCAGCATCCAGATGTGAATTTGCGCGTTTCGGCAACGACGCACTACGTCGATTTCGCAGGTGAGGATGTCGATGTGGCGATCCGCCATGGTGACGGGAATTGGCCGGGGCTGCACGTGGAGCGACTCTATTCAGAGCGGCTTTTTCCTGTGTGCAGCCCCAAGCTTGTCGCAGGGCGCAATCGCATCACGAAAGCCGCGGACCTTCTGAAATTTCCTCTGCTGCGTCTTGAAGACGCAAAGAATTGGACACGCTTATTTGAGGCCGCCGGCCTAAAGGCTACCGTCGGTCCTGGCCCTGTTCTGAATCGTGCGAGCATTTTGATCGACGCCGCGATCGATGGGCAGGGCATTGCCCTGGCTCGGACGGCACTTGCAGCCCGAGACCTTATTGACGGCCGCCTTGTGCGGCCGATCGATGTCTCGTTGAGGATGGCCAAGACCTACTGGATCGTCTGCCCGAAAGCGGCTTCGAACGTGCCGAAGATTGTAACATTCCGAAATTGGGTATTGGCGGAAGCGGCCGAAGATGCGCGTCGTCTCAAAACGCTTACGCCATGACCGATGTCGCTTCTTGGCCCAGCCAACATCAATCCTGTCCGCCCTTCAGTGGCCATAGGGCAAAGCGGACACGACCCAAGAACATAGAAACAATCGACTAGGGAAAGCCCGGTTACGCGATCGGCCGTGGTAATGCTTGTATTTCTTACCGGAGTCCGCAAGTGCAAGGTCTACGTTGTGGTCGCAATGCCAGCGGTGGGCTGAGGACGCGCCAGCAAATAGAATGCGGCGACGTGTGTGATCATCAGTATGGGCACGTAGATAATCGGGATCCAGTAGGTAGCGCCCAACTCCCCGGCCAGGGGCGCAAGACCCAGTTGGTTGCCATGATAATAGTCGACGATGATGTCGACCGCTCCCACGAGATTGAAGGCGACGACGAACGGCCAAAAGAGCAGACGTTGCCTGGCCGTGAGAAGCGCCAGCATGGCCAGTAGCCCAGTGGCAAAGTCGCCATAGGCGGCGAATGCGGCGAAGCCTGCAGGCAGATTGCCGACGACGCCTGGAAGGATGAAGACGAGTCCGAAGAAGCGGAAGCTGTGCAGCGTCGCGATGGCGCGCTGCGCCTCGACGGAGGCCATGGACTTGAGCTTCGGCCAGATATACGCGCTGAAGCAAAGCAGCCACGGGACGTAACCTAGAACGAGATGGATGTCGAAGATGGTCGCGGGCGACATTTGCGCCTCCTGTTGGGGTTGATTCACACTGCCTCGAACACCGCGGTGAGGATGCCGAGGCGGCCCTCCATGAGATTCCGTCCCAGGTTGCCGGTGGCCTGCACGAAGTTTGGCCCCATCACGACGCCGAGATTTGGCGACGGCGGCCCTGACGCGCGCAGCTGTGCGATCCAGGCTTTGGCGACTTCGGTGTCGTCCTGCCATGTCAGCGTGCGGAAGCCGGCCTGTTCAATCGCCTCGCGCGTTGTGGCGGCTGTCAGGAGGAAGCTCGTCGCAGGCGTTCGCGCCCATGGGACAGGATAGAGTGGCTCGCCCCCGTTCGACACGACATCGAAGGTCGCGAACTTGCCGAGGGGCTTCAGCACACGCCGGATCTCGCGGTAGAGCCGTGCCCGATCGGAGATGTTCATTGCCACGTGCTGCAACAGCACGACGTCGAAACGGCCGTCGTCGAAGGGAAGCTCGAGCGCGCTGCCGACCCGGAACGACACCTGCTTGCTCTGCCCCGTACGCTCGGTTAGATAGCGCGCGGCCTCGACGAACGGTTCGCTCAAATCGACACCCGTAATCCGGCAGCCATAAGTCGCAGCCAGAAAGCGTGCCGGCCCGCCGACACCCGAGCCGATATCGAGGACCGACATGTCGGCGGTGATCCCGGTTAGCTCGGCAAGTTCTGCGGTCGCAGCGAGCCCGCGTGTGTGAAACTGGTCGAGGGCGCCCAATTGCTCGGGCGTGAGCCGCTGATCCTCCGGCCCGAAGCCAGCGAGGGTCGTTTTCAGCCGCTCGGTCAGGCCAGTTGCGCGATAGTGGTCGCGCACGCGATCAAGAACATCCGTCATTGCAAGGTCTCCAAAGCTTCAGGTCTTTTGATTGCGGCTCTCAGGCGTCGGCATTGCCGTCGCTCCGGATCGGCTAGGGACATAAGGCCGCTTCCTGTGGGTGACTATTCGCTATAATGTCGATGAGCTATGAAGCAGAACTTCACAGTCAGGAAGGGCGCGCTCGACGGCGTGGAGACGTTCCTGAGCGTTGCCCAGCACCGCAGCTTTCGCCGGGCCGCCGCCGACCTCGGGGTGACTCCATCGGCGATCAGCCAAGCGGTCCGCGCACTTGAGGCGCGCGTCGGTGCGGCGCTGTTCATCCGCACCACGCGCAGCGTCAGCCTGACTGAAGCTGGCGAACGCTTTCTGTCACGGGCAAAGCCCGCCTTCGAGGAGCTCGTTGCCGCAAGCCAAGTTGCCCGTGGATTCGGAGAGCGGCCGGCCGGACTGCTGCGCCTCTCGGTGCCGCGCGCGGTGGTCCCGATCCTGCTGCAGCCGCTGATCGCATCCTTCTGCCAGGCCTATCCCGAGGTCGAAGTGGAAATTGCCGCTAGCGAAGAGTTAGTCGACATCGCGGCCAAGGGCTTCGACGCCGGTATCCGGCTCGGCCAGTTCATCGCCGCCGACATGGTCGCGGTGCGCCTGACGCGGCCGTTTCCGTTTGTGGTCGTCGGCAGCCCCGATTACCTGCGTCGCCGGAAGAGGCCCGAACGCATCGACGATCTGCGCCAGCACGCGTGCCTGCGTCTGCGCCGTTCGAATGGGTCAGTCGCGCCTTGGTCTTTTGTCAAAGGCAACAAGGCCATCGAGGTGGCCGTCGCGGGGCCAGTCATCGCCCATGACTATCCCACCCTGATTGATGCGGCCATCGAAGGTGTGGGCCTTGTGCAAGTGCCTGAACCGGTCGCTGCTGCAGCGGTGAAAGCGGGAAGACTCACGCGTGTACTGGAGCCGTTCGCGCCCATGCTGCCGGGCGTGTTTCTCTACTATCCTGGCCGCCGGCAGATGATGCCGAAGCTGCGAGCCTTCATCGATCACGTGAAGAGCCGCTCGGACGCCGCCGAAAAAACCCGAATTCGCATGAATGGGGGGCGCAGCAGACCGCGCAAAAGAGACTGATTGGGGAAATTCCGGTCAGGCGATCTGGCCGTGGCAGTGCTTGTATTTCTTGCCGGAGCCGCACGGGCAGGGCTCGTTGCGGCCGACCTTGCCCCACGATGACGGATTTTTGGGATCGCGCTTCGCCGAAGGTGGCGTTGCGAGCGGCATCTGCGGCACTTCATCCTCTCCGGTGACCGGATCGACGTGGTGCGCCTGCATTGGCGGCGCTTCGGGCTGCGGCGGCTGGCTGATGATTTCGACGCGCATCAATTGCGATGCGACGGTTTCGCGCAATTTGTTCAAGAGCGTGTCGAAAAGCTGGAAGGCTTCGGACTTGTATTCGTTCAGCGGATCGCGCTGGCCGTAGCCGCGCAGGCCGATCACCTGGCGCAAGTGGTCGAGCATGACGAGATGCTCGCGCCAAAGATGGTCGAGCGTCTGCAGGAGCACCGATTTTTCGACATAGCGCATGAGCTCGGTGCCGTATTTCGCGACCTTTGCCGCCATGTGCTCATCGGCCGCGCGCACGATGCGATCGCGCACTTCCTCGTCGGCGATACCTTCTTCCTTGACCCAATCCTCGATCGGGAGATCGAGTGCGAGGAGGGCGCGTGTTTCGTCCTTTAGGCCTTTCGCATCCCACTGTTCGGGATAGGCGTTTTCGGGAATGTGCCGCCGGACGAGATCCTCGATCGTGGAATAGCGCATGTCGGAAACGGTTTCCGACACGTCCGTTTCGCGCATGAGATCGATCCGCTGCTCGAATACGACCTTGCGCTGGTCGTTCATGACGTCGTCGTATTTCAAGATGTTCTTGCGGATGTCGAAGTTTCGCGCCTCGACCTTCTGCTGCGCCTTCTCCAGCGCCTTGTTGATCCAGGGATGCGTGATCGCTTCGTTTTCCTGCAGCCCGAGCTTGGTCAGCATGCCGCCAAGCTGATCGGAGCCGAAAATGCGCATCAGATCGTCTTCGAGAGACAGATAGAATTTCGAGCGGCCGGGGTCGCCCTGGCGGCCGGAACGGCCGCGCAACTGATTGTCGATGCGGCGCGACTCGTGGCGCTCGGTGCCGAGCACGAAGAGCCCGCCGGCCGCGAGCGCCTTTTCTTTCAGATCCGCGACCTGGGCGCGGATTTCCGCAACGCGCTTTTCATATTCGGGCGTATTTTCGATTCCCGCGAGTTCCTGCTTGATGCGCATGTCGGCGTTGCCGCCGAGCTGAATATCGGTGCCGCGGCCCGCCATGTTGGTCGCGATGGTCACGGCGCCGGGCACGCCAGCTTGCGCGATGATATAGGCTTCCTGCTCGTGGTAGCGGGCGTTCAGGACCGCGAAAACTTTCTTGTTTTGGCCGCCGCTATAGAGCGAGGAGAACGCGTCAGGGTCGGAGAAGTCGTGCTGCTCCCAGCCCTGCTTGCGCAACATCTCGGCGAGGCTTTCGGATTTCTCGATCGAGACGGTGCCGACCAGCACCGGCTGGCCGCGCTCTTTCGCGTCTTTGATCTGGTCGATAATCGCCCGGTATTTTTCCGCCGCCGTGCGGTAGACCTCATCGTCCTGATCGTCGCGGATCATCGGACGGTTGGTGGGGACTTCGATAACCTCGAGCTTGTAGATGTCCATGAACTCGTCGGCTTCGGTCATGGCGGTGCCGGTCATGCCCGCGAGTTTTTCGTACATGCGGAAGTAGTTCTGGAAGGTGATCGAGGCGAGCGTCTGGTTTTCCGGCTGGATGGTGACGTGTTCTTTCGCCTCGAGCGCCTGGTGCAGGCCTTCGGAATAGCGGCGGCCCTGCATCATGCGGCCGGTGAATTCGTCGATGATGATGACCTCGTCGCCTTTCACGATGTAGTCGCGATCGCGCAGGAACAGCGTGTGGGCACGCAGCGCCTGATTGACGTGATGGACGACCGAGACGTTCTCGATGTCGTAAAGCGACGAGCCTTTGAGCAAATTCGCGGACTGGAGTAATTGCTCCATCTTCTCCATGCCGACTTCGGTCAGCGCCACCGTGCGCTGCTTCTCGTCGAGTTCGTAGTCGGCCTTGTCGAGCTTCGGCATGAAGCTGTCGATGGTGTTGTAGAAGTCGGAACGGTCGTCGAGCGGTCCGGAAATGATCAGCGGCGTGCGCGCTTCGTCGATGAGAATGGAGTCGACCTCGTCGACGATGGCATAGACGTGTCCGCGCTGAGTCATCTGCGCGAGCTCGTATTTCATATTGTCGCGCAGATAGTCGAAACCGAGCTCGTTATTGGTGGCGTAAGTGACGTCGCAGGCGTAGGCCGCCTTGCGCTCTTCGTCATTGAGGCCGTGCACGATGACGCCCACGGTGAGGCCGAGGAATTTGTAGATCTGGCCCATCCACTCGGAGTCGCGCTTGGCGAGATAATCGTTCACCGTGACGACGTGGACACCCTTGCCGGTGAGCGCGTTGAGATAGACGGCGAGTGTTGCGACCAGCGTCTTGCCTTCGCCGGTCTTCATCTCGGCGATGCCGCCCTCGTGCAGCACCATCCCGCCCATAAGCTGAACGTCGAAATGGCGCTGACCAAGCGTCCGCTTCGCAGCTTCGCGCACGGTGGCGAAGGCGGGCACCAGAATGGAATCGAGCGAAGCGCCATTGGCAACCTGTTTCTTAAACTCCTCGGTGCGGGCACGAAGCGCTTCGTTGCTGAGCTTCTCCAGTTCGGGTTCGAGAGCGTTGATCGCGGCAACCTTCGGGTAATAACCGCGCAGGCGCCGCTCGTTGGCCGAGCCGAAAATCTTACGGGCGAGGGCGCCGATCATTACGAAGTCCAATTTTGCGGGTTTCGGAGAGACTTCGAGGAGAGATATGGACCACCCTACGCATTGTCAATGCGATTACCGTGTCAAAACAGTCCGTTAAGGCCGCGTAATGTTACTTGGCGAGGCCTTGCTTCAGCCCTATGCATGCGCCAGTTTGCCAGGCGCCAGAATTCGGGGATTCCGATGCGTTTTAACCAGATCGCTCTATTCGCTCTCGTTATTTTGACCGGTTCATGGAACTTGAATCCGGCCGCAGCCCAGAACGACCCGGTGCTTGCCAAGGTGAACGGCACCGAAATTCACCAGAGCGATCTCGCCGTTGCCGAAGCGGATATCGGCGAAAGCCTGCCGGCGGAAGTCGCGCCCGATAAGCGACGCGAGGTGCTGCTTACCTATCTCATCAACGTGAACTTGCTCGCGCAGGCGGCAGAAAAGCAGAAAGCCGATCAGGCGCCGAATTTCGCGCAGCGGATCGCGTTTGCGCGCAAGAAAGTGCTCGTGCAGTCCTTGATGGAACAGGAGACGAAGAAAGCCGCGAGCGACGCCGCGATCCAGAAATTCTATGACGAGAAGGCGAAGCCGCAGACCGAAGTGCATGCGCGGCATATCCTGGTCGAGACCGAAGAGCAGGCGAAAGATGTCGAGGCGCAACTGAAGAAAGGCGCCGACTTCGCGGAGCTCGCGAAGAAAATGTCGAAGGATCCGGGGTCGGACGGCGGCGATCTCGGCTATATCACCAAGGAACAGGTGGTGCCGGAATTCGGCAATGTCGCTTTCAGCCTCGGCAAAGGCAAAATTTCCGACCCGGTGAAAACGCAGTTCGGCTGGCACATCATCAAGGTCGAGGACACGCGTGAGCGGAAACCGCCGCCGTTGGACGCCGTGAAGGATCAGATTAAGGCAAAACTTTCGCAGGACGCGACCGAGGCGATGATGCAGAAGCTTCGTTCCGAGGCGAAAATCGAGATGACGGGCGATGCGCCGTCCGCCGAGCCTGCGCCTGGCAAGAAGAAGTAGTAGTTCTCCGCCATGGGGCAAGCTGCCGGGGGGATCTCTCCGCTCGCGCCGAAAACGACGCCGAGCCTTTCGCCGGTCGCGGGCGTGAAGTTGGCGACGGGCGCGGCTGGTATTCGCTATCAGGAGCGAACCGACGTTCTGCTCGCGCTGTTCGAGCCGGGCACGACGGTCGCCGGCGTCACCACCCGCTCGAAATGCCCGTCGGCACCGGTTGAATGGTGCCGGGAGAAACTGCGGAGGGGCAAGGCGCGCGCGCTTGTGGTGAATTCTGGCAACGCCAACGCCTTCACCGGGAAAAACGGCCGCGAGCAGGCGAAATTCACGGCGAAACTCGCGGCGAAAGCGGCGGGCTGCAAGCCGGACGAGGTCTTCCTCGCTTCGACCGGCGTGATCGGCGAGCCGCTCGACGCATCGAAATTCGACGGCGTGCTGGAGGCGATCGCTGCGCGCGCGCATGCGCATGCATGGCTCGACGCAGCAAAGGCGATCATGACGACCGACACATTCCCGAAGCTCGCCGGTGCGACGGTGAAGCTCGGCAAGGCACAAGTGCGGATCAACGGCTTTGCCAAGGGCGCCGGCATGATCGCTCCCGACATGGCGACGATGCTCGCTTTCGTGTTCACGGATGCGGCGATCGTGGCGCCGGTGTTGCGCGATCTTCTGAAGTCGGAGGTCGGCGATACATTCAACGCGGTGACAGTCGACGGCGATACATCAACGTCCGATACGCTCTTGTTTTTTGCGACGGGCGCCGCCGTCAAAAACGGCGCACCGAAAATTACGCGGGCGAACGATCCGGGATTGAAAGCATTCCGTAAGGCATTGCACACGGTGCTCGCGGATCTTTCCGAGCAGATCGCGCGCGATGGCGAAGGGGCACGCAAGCTAGTGCGCATTCATGTGAAGGGTGCGACCTCGAAGCAGTCGGCACGCAGGATCGCACTTTCGATCGCGAATTCGCCGCTCGTGAAAACCGCGATCGCGGGCGAAGACGCGAATTGGGGGCGCGTGGTGATGGCAGTGGGCAAGGCGGGGGAACCCGCCTCCCGCGACAAGCTCGCGATCTGGTTCGGCGACATTCGTGTTGCCGCGAACGGCGAGCGCGATCCGAACTACAACGAGGCGAAGGCTTCCGCGTATATGAAGAATGACGTGATCGATCTTACGGTCGATCTCAAGCTCGGCCGCGGCGAAGATCGCGTGCTCACCTGCGATCTCACCAAGGAATATGTCGCAATCAACGGCGACTACCGGAGCTAAAGCGATGGCGGCGAAGGTCGTGCTCGTCGCCGCCTGCGCGCTGATCGATTCCGATAATCGCATTCTGCTCGCGCGCCGGCCGGCCGGAAAGCCGATGGAAGGCCTGTGGGAATTTCCCGGCGGCAAGATCGAGGAGGGCGAGACGCCGGAAACGACGCTCATTCGCGAATTGCGGGAGGAACTCGGAATTATCGTCAGGGCCGATTGTCTCGCGCCGCTCTCTTTCGCGAGCCACGATTACGAGACGTTTCACTTGTTGATGCCTCTTTATGTCTGCCGGCGCTGGGAAGGGATTGTCAGCGCGAAAGAGCAGCAGCAGCTCGCATGGGTGAAGCCGCAAAAGCTTCGCGACTATCCGATGCCTCCCGCCGATCTGCCGCTCATTCCGGCGCTGATCGAATTGATTCCGTCAATGCGCTAACGCCCCGTCTTTTCGCCTGCGGACTTCTCCTTCGCGCCGAGCGCATCCGCAAGCCGCGTTTTCGCCGAGCCGGGCTTGAGCGGCTTTTGCTGGCTTTCGTGCGGAGCCCAGCCGGAAATCCAAAGCACGTCGAAAGTCGCGCGCAGGCGGCCGTCGGGGTCGCTGAAGCGTTCGGCGTAAATCTCCGCGGCGCGCGCGATCATTTTGCGGGTGAGCGGCCTGCGGCTGCGCTCGACAAGCGCGTTCGTCGCGCCCATGCGGCGCAGATCGTGAAACAGCTTGAACGGCTCGGCATAGCGAACGACGTGGCGATCCGAGTCGATCACCGGCAATGCATAGCCTGCCCGCTGCAAAAGCGAACCGAGGCTTCGTACTTCCGCGAAGGGCGAGACGCGCGGACTTGCCCCGCCGGTCAGCTCGGCTTCCGCGATCGCGAAGCTCTCGCGCAATTCGTGCAGTGTCTCGCCGCCGATCAGCGCGGCGAGCAGGAGTCCGTCGGGCTTTAACGTGCGGCGGAGCTGCACCAAGGCGCCGGGAAGGTCGTTCACCCATTGCAGCGAAAGCGCCGAGACAACGAGGTTGAATTTTTCTTCGCCGAAGGGAAGCGCCTCTTCGTCGCTCGTGACGCGCGAAAAACTTGTCTCGCGCAAATGCGCGAGCGGTCCGCTCCTGATGATGCGATCGACCTGGCCGCATTCGGCGAGCGCTTTCGCCAGAGCTGCGCCTGGCGTGCCGAGATCCAGCGCGAACGCAAAGTGCCGTTTCACGGCGGCAAGGCGCTCGACGAATTCCGGAACCACCCGGTCAAGCAAAAACGTCTCGGCGCCAAGCAAGAGCGCCCGCCGGAGGCGGGAGGCGAGCAGCTTGCGGTCGAATAAAACGGGTGTTGCCATGCGCGTGACGATCCTGCCGGGACAGCGTAGTCTCTACAAATGACGATTTTGGAGCCGAAGCAATCTCCAAATATCTTCGGCCGGAGCTTTGCCCGCATCGGCCGCATCATCGCCGACGTGGTTCTGCCGCCAACCTGTCTTGCTTGCCGCATTCCGATCGGCGAGCCGGCAGGGCTCTGCCCGAAATGCTGGGCGCAAGCGGGGTTTATCGAACGTCCCTACTGCGAGCGCCTGGGCACGCCGTTTCCTGCGGATTACGGCGGCGAGCTGATTTCGCCCGCCGCGCTTGCCTCGCCCCCTGCTTATGCTCGCGCCCGGGCGGCTGCTCGCTACAGCGACGTCGTGCGCGATCTCATCCATTTGATGAAATATGGTGACCGGATGGATCTCGTGCAAACGCTCGGGCGATGGATGGCACGGGCGGGAAGCGAGCTGCTCGCGGATGCAGACGCGCTCGTTCCGGTGCCGCTGCACTGGCAGCGGCTGTGGCAGCGCCGGTTCAATCAATCCTCGGCGCTCGCCCATGCGATCTCGAAAGGGAGCAGGATTCCGGTGGCCGATCATGTGCTCGTGCGCTCGCGCGCGACGCAGCCGCAGTTCGGCCTTCCGCGCGAGCGGCGCGCGGAAAATGTGCAAGGTGCGTTCAAGGTGCCGAAAGAAAAACGAATAGAGGTTAGGGCAAAGAAGCTCGTGCTGGTCGACGACGTGCTTACGACTGGCGCGACCGCCGACGCCTGCACGAAGATTTTACTGCGGGCGGGCGCGTTGCGCGTGGATGTCCTCGTACTGGCGAGGGTTGTAGAGCCAGTTTGAAGAACCTAGATTAAGTTTTGGAGAGGATCATGGGCTCTACCCAAAAATTTCGCGCTGGGCTTTTGCAGATGCGGAGCGGTCGCGCGGTCACGCCGAATATCGACGCCGCGTCGAAACTCGCCCGCGAAGCAAAGGCGCTAGGTGCGGATTATATCCAGACGCCCGAAATGACCAATCTGATGGAGCAAAACAGCAAAGCGCTGTTTTCCATCGTCGTCGACGAGGAGCACGATCCTTCGCTCGCGGCGTTTCGGGAGCTTGCGCGTGACCTCAAGGTTTACCTCCACGTCGGATCGCTTGCGGTGAAGGTCTCGCCGGAGAAAGCGGCGAACCGCAGTTTCCTGCTCGATCCCGAAGGCGAGGTCGTCGCGCGCTACGACAAGATTCACATGTTCGACGTCGAGCTCGGCGAGGGCGAAAGCTATCGCGAGTCGAACAATTATCGCCCGGGCGAAATCGCGGTTCTGGCCGATCTCCCGTGGGGCCGGATGGGGCTTACCGTCTGTTACGACCTGCGCTTCCCGTCACTCTACCGGGCGCTGGCGGAGGCGGGCGCGGATTTTCTCGCAGTCCCGGCGGCGTTCACAAAAATTACCGGCGAAGCGCACTGGAATATTTTGACACGCGCTCGCGCGATCGAAACCGGAAGCTATGTGCTAGCAGCGGCGCAAGGCGGGCTGCACGAAAACGGGCGCGAAACCTACGGTCACAGCATCGTTGTCGATCCGTGGGGGAACGTGATCGCGGAAGGCGGCACGGAGCCCGGGATCATCATGGCCGAGATCGATCCAGCGCTCGTTACGAGCGCGCGCCGCCGCATTCCTTCGCTGCAACATGGGCGGCGATTCGAGCTGTCCGCGCCGAGCGATCGCGCGCGGCTGCGCCTCGTGGACAAAGCGTCGTGATCCGCTACAGCCTCGTTTGCGACAAAGGGCACACGTTTGAAAGCTGGTTTCAAAGTTCAAAAGCCAGCGACGGACAGCTGAGGCGCGGCCTGATCGCGTGTCCGGTTTGCGATTCGACGAAGGTGTCGAAGGCGATCATGGCGCCCGCGATTGCGAGCTCGTCGCGGAAAAAACCTGAATCCTCCGGCCAGCAGCCGGTCGCCCTGCTTTCCGAAAAAGAGCAGGAGACACGCAAGTTGCTGAAGGCGCTGCATGAGCATGTGAAGAAGAACGCCGAGCATGTCGGCGAAAAATTTCCGAAGCTCGCGCGCCAGATGCATTACGAGGAAATCCCCGCGCGTTCGATCTATGGCGAGGCGAAGCCGGATGAAGTGCGCGAACTCCTGGAAGAAGGCATCGATGTCGCGCCTTTGCCGCCGCTGCCGGAAAAGGGCAACTAGCCGACTAGTGCGCCCATAGAAGCAAGACGATCCCGCTAATCACCATCATGATGCCGGTGAAATCGCGAGGCGTGGTTTTTTCGCCGAAGCCCTTTGTCACGAATTGAGCGAACAGAACTTCGATCAGCGCGAGCGTGCGAACATTCGCCGCGCTGGTGAGGGAAAATCCGAGGAACCAGAACTGTGAAGCGGCTGCGCCCAGAAACCCCGCGAACAGCGACGGCCGCCATTCGCGCAGAATCGCTTCGAGCGAACGGCGGTCGAACAACAGAAGATAGGCCGAAAGCAAAAGCGTCTGGATCAGGAGCCCGGCGGCGAGCGTGAACGTCGCCGCCATCACGAAGCTGTCGAGGTTGAGGGATCGAATCGCGCCGCGAAACGTCACGGCGGACAATCCGAACAGCGCCGCGGCGACGAGGCCATAGGTCAGCGGCCGCAAGGGCGGCGTGCTCGCGCTTTTCGACCAGGACATCAGCATGACCCCGAGCGTCGCGATCAGAATCGCGGCCGCGGTGGGGAGCGTGAGTTTGTCGCCGAGGAAAATCAGCCCGAAGACCGCGACCAGCACGGGCTCGGTCTTGATGTAAGCGATCGTCACCACGAAAGAGCGCTCGTTCATCGCCATGAGCATCAGCGCGGTGGCGGCAATTTGCGTCGTCGCGCCCGCGAACGCCCAGAGAAGAAAGGGCGTGGTCACGGACGGGAGGGGCGCTTCCATCCAAATCGTGACGAGCGCGAGGAACAGAATGCCGAACGGAAGGCCGAACAGGAATCGTACCAGCGTCGCACCGGCCGTGCCGATGGTTTGCGTGAGCCCTCGCTGCATCGCATTGCGCGCGGTCTGGCTGGCAGCGGCGATCACGGTGAAGATCGCCCAAAGAAAACTTCCCGCGATCATTTCGGACGTTCGGCGGCGAGCATGTAGTTCACGTCCATGTCGGAGGCCGCCGTCCAGCGGTCATGGAAGAAATCGTACGTGATGCCGCTTTCCTCCACGACTTCGAGGCCGCTTGCGGCAATCGCGCTGTCGAGTTCTTCGGGCGTCACAAATTTATCCCAGCGATGAGTGCCGACCGGCAGCCAGCGCAAAATATATTCGGCGCCGACGATCGCGAGAGCGAAACTTTTTAAAGTCCGGTTGATCGTGGTCACGATCAAAAGCCCGCCCGGTTTCACGGCTTTTCCGGCGCAACGAACGAAGAGATCGAGATCGGCGACGTGCTCCACCACTTCCGAGGCAACGACAACGTCGAATATTTCGTTTCCCCCGGCGATCGCCTCGATGGTGGTCGCGCGATAGTCGATGGCGAAGCCGCTCTTTTCGGCGTGGAGCTTGGCCGACGCGACGTTCTCTTCGGCCGGATCAATGCCGGTGACGCTTGCGCCGAGCTTCGCCAAAGGCTCCGACACGATTCCTCCGCCGCAGCCGATATCGAGAATCTCGAGGCCGCTCAGACAATCGAGCCGTTTCGGGTCGCGAGAAAATTGCGCGCATGCCTGATCCCGAATGAATGCAAGCCGTACCGGATTGAACTTATGGAGCGGCGCCATTTTGCCCGAGAGGTTCCACCAATCGTCGGCGAGCGCCGCGAAACGCGCGACTTCGGCGGGGTCGACGGTCGTGGCATGGGCTTTTTCGTTCACCATGGGCCTCTGAATAGCGCCAGAAGGCGTTGCGAGCCATAGCGACCGCCTGTATGGATACCGCGCCTTCGCGGGGCTCACCCGCTACCCTAGGACCAGCATGTCCCGGCTTGTGATGAAGTTCGGCGGCACCTCCGTCGCCGATATCGAGCGTATCCGTAACGTCGCCCGCCACGTGAAGCGTGAGTGGGACGCCGGGCATGACGTCGCGGTCGTCGTCTCGGCCATGGCGGGTACCACGAACAAGCTCGTCGCCTGGTGCCGCGAAGCATCGGTGCTGCACGATGCGCGCGAATACGACGTGGTGGTTTCATCTGGCGAGCAGGTGACTTCCGGATTACTCGCGATCGTCTTGCAGGAAATGGGTGTCACGGCGCGCTCCTGGCAGGGCTGGCAGATTCCGATTTATTCCGACGGCTCGCACGCGGCCGCGCACATTCTCGGCGTCAACGGCGAGGAGATCATCAAGCGCTTCAAGGAGCGGCGCGAGGTTGCGGTCATTTCCGGCTTCCAGGGTATTCACAAGGAAACCGGCCGCGTCACGACATTCGGGCGCGGCGGCTCGGATACGAGCGCGGTGGCCGTCGCGGCGGGCATCGGGGCGGAGCGCTGCGACATCTACACGGACGTGGACGGCGTCTATACGACCGATCCGAACGTGGTCGAAAAGGCGAAGCGGCTCGAGAAGGTCGCGTTCGAGGAAATGTTGGAAATGGCCTCGCTCGGTGCGAAGGTTCTGCAAGTGCGCTCGGTCGAATACGCGATGCAGAACAAGGTTCGCGTGATGGTGCGATCGAGTTTCGACGACCCGGTGAAGCCAAAGACGGACAAGAACGGTCAGCCGGTCGGCACGCTGATTTGCGATGAGGAGGAGATTTTGGAGAATCAGGTTGTTACCGGCATCGCGTTCTCGAAGGACGAGGCGCAGATTTCGATCCGCCGCCTCGCGGACAAGCCGGGCATTGCGGCGGCCCTGTTCGGGCCGCTCGCGGATGCGAACATCAACGTCGACATGATCGTGCAGAACATTTCGGCGGACGGTTTCACCGACATCACCTTCACGGTTCCGACCGCCGATTACGACCGCGCCAAGGCCGCGATCGAGAAGGCCAAGGCCGCCATCGGCTTCAAGGCGATGGAAGGGGCGAATGACGTCGTGAAGGTGTCGATTATCGGGGTCGGCATGCGGACCCATGCCGGTGTAGCCGCGAGTGCCTTCAAGGCGCTAGCCGCAAAAGGTATCAATATTCGCGCGATTTCCACATCCGAGATCAAAATCTCGATCCTGATCGACGCCGCCTATACCGAACTTGCGGTCCGGACTTTGCATTCGCTATACGGACTCGATCGTTAGAATCGCGGGCGGCGCAACCCGCGCTTTTTGAAACCACCATCCGGGCCGCGCGGCGCCCGGGAAGGGATGCGGCCGATGCCTAAACGCGGCGCGCTCGGCGGACCGCGCGTATTGTTGAGACGGCTTCGCGAAGTGATGGCGGAGCAC
>JAJPHK010000186.1 GCA_021325315.1 Alphaproteobacteria bacterium | reverse complement strand
CCTCTAGAAGCGCCCCTTCGACGGATAGGATGATAGGAATATAAGGCTATCAAAGACGGATGTCAAGCACGAGACTTTTGCCTGCAATGGGCCGCAGCGTCCTGCGAGCGTAGCAAGCGGCTGACTCTGCGAGACCCTCAAGTCGGCTGTTGCCGACTTGAGTTTTGAATGCGCAACTCGGGCAAGCCCGAGTTGCGGTGATCCATGATGATCTTCAGTGCACTTGGAAAGCTATCATGGATTACCGGGACTCGTCCGCGCCACGGCTCGCGTTCCGCTCGCCGGGCGCGACGGCCCAGTAATGACATTCAGTTAAGAGTGGTCGTCGACTTGCGCCCTACCGCACCAGCGCCTTCGTCCCCTCCGATTTCGGCGGAATGAGCTGCGTGATCGTCGGCGTCGCCAGCCCGGCGCGCTCGCGCATCATCATCTCCAACAGCCCGAAGCTCATGGCGGCGAGGCCCGTGCCGAACATCGCGAATTCCATCGCCGGCGTGAGATGCCCGAAGCTGTTCAGATGCGCCAGCGGGTCGGACATGTAGATCCCGCCCACCGCGAGAAAGGCGAGCCAGCCCGCCCAGCGCAAAACCCGGAAAAACAGCCACACCGAAACCGCAGCACTCATCGTTTCCCCCTCGCCGAGCGTTTCCAAAAGCAGTTTAGGCCCTGCGGCGAATTTGCCAAGCGATCGCGGAACCCTGTTCGCGGCCGCAGCACAGGCGCTAGCCCGTTCGATTCGCTCGACGATTCGGCGACCGGTGCATTGTGGGATGAATCTCAAAAAATTTCGGTTCTGCGTCGCCGATTCGACCGACAGGCTTCCCTGCCGGACGCAGAATGATGGGCACAGGAGGAAGGGCCAATAAAAAGGAAAAACAGATGCCCGTATATCGCGCTTACCAGATGGACAAGCTGGGTAGATTCAAAAGCGTCAACCTTTTCGCCAGCAAGAACGACGCCGAAGCGCTTCGACAGTGTGCGCCGCTCGCCGAGACCGGCCGGGTGCTGCTTTGGGACCGCATGCGTTTCGTGGCGCAGGTCGAGCGCCCGGGGGACAAGAATCACGGAGAGGCGGCCTGAGGCCGCCTCTCTAAAGGCTTACGGCTGATTGCGTCAGGGCATCTGCCTGCGCAGCTTTTTCTGCATCTTCAAATTCCGCTTCCGGGAGACCTCGCGCAGGCGCCGAGCCTGCTCCTCGCTCATCAGCTCGTCACCGTGCCATTCCCGTTTTTCTTCCTGATTCCGCATTTCGGGCGCGCGCTCGCTCTGGAATTTCGCCGTCTGCTCGCCGATCTGCGCATAATTACCGCTCATTCGTCGCTCCCACTTTTCAAGCATTTCAAGGGTCCCGCGGGCATTCGTCGCTGACATAACGCGCACCACCGGGTGGGGTTCCCTTTTTTGGCCTGCCTCCACCGAAAATGCTATGATTCTCCAAGGGGACGGCATGAGATTCTCGTATTTCACTCGAATGGTCCTGGCGGCATGCGGCGCGCTTGTTCTCGCGGGCCCCGCCTCCGCCGATCCCGTGATCGGCAAGGCCACGTCCGTCGTTCCTTCCGCGAATTACACGCGCGGCGCCGCCCTCGCCTCGCTTTCCGTGGACGATGCGGTGCAGCAGGACGACCGGGTGAACACCTCGGCGAAAGGCTCGACCGAGATCAAATTCGTCGACGGCACCACGCTCACCGTCGGGCCGAATGCCGAAATCGTGCTCGACAAGATGATCTTCGACGGCGACAAGGCGCAAAACGCGACGATCCGGCTTGTGCGCGGCGCGATGCGCTTCGCGAGCGGCACCTCGGATCATTCCGCCTACCATATCGAGACCAAGGTCGCGACGATCGGCGTGCGCGGCACCGTGATCGACGTCTCCGTCGAAGGCGACAAGATGATCTATGCCACCGTCGAAGGCGACGCCGAGGTCTGCAACCGCAACACCGGCGCGGGCTGCCGGCGCGTGCGCGCGGGCGATCCGGCGCTTGCTGTGACGCTGATCGGTTTCACCAACGCGACGGCGCGCGAGGCAGCGAAGCTCTTCCGCGGGCTGAACGGCGTCTCGCAGGCGCTCACGAAGAGCGCGGCGTTGATGCTGAAGGGCACCGGCAAGGTCGTCGGCGGCACTGCGAAGGCCGTGGAGAACACGACACGCAACGTCGGCAGAACGACCGAACAAATCGGCAAGGGCGTCGGCGAAGGCATCAGGCGGACGCTGCAGTTCCGGCCGCCGTTCTGATTACGCCTCCCTGATCGTCGAGGCGACAGCGACCGCGGCGACCAGCGCGTAGAGGAAAATCCCGAGGGTCGTTGAGTATTCGCACACGGCGGCGACCACCACGGCGATTTCGGCCAGAATCGCAATCCGAACATCGGCCGGGAGAGCTTCGAACATCGTGCCCTCTTCTGACGCCAGAGCGGGAAAACCTGCCGAAGCGTTTCCGCTCCGGCAAGAAAGTTGACCCTAGAGAAGATATTTTTTATCGCAGCAAAGCCGCGCCGTTTTTTGATCCAGATCAAAAAGTTTAAACTTCTCTCTGGCCCATCGCCGAAACGACGAAGGTTGCGCCGATCAACGCATAGAGAAAGACCGCAAGCGTCTGCGAATATTCGTAGGCGGCGGCGAGCAGCAAGACCGCCGCAGCCACGAGCGCAATGCGGACGTCGACGGGAACGGCGTCGATCATGGCGCCTTTACCGGCGGGCGGAGCGGAGCGCTTGCGCCCGGAAAGACGCCCGGCGACACGCTGGCGACTGTCGGGAAACATCGTTTTCATGCCAGTAACATAGTTCGCTATTATTAATTTTCATTGCAGCAAAGGCATTGCGCCTTGATGCAAATCAATACGTCTTACGGACTAATTTCACCGCCCGCGGCCGGTGCCGGGTAGGATCATATTTTTGTTATTTAGTCACGGCCGACGATCACTGCAACGACGGCGCTCACCAGCGCAACGGCGAGCAGCGCCGCGAGCACCGGCATGAATTCGTAGAGCGCGGCCAAGAGAACGGCGGCGGCGGCAATCGCCGCAAGCCAGACGTCGCGAGGAATCCAGGCCAACAAGGCGCCCTCCTCTTCGCCGAGTGCTGAGTACGGCGCTTCTCCATACTCGTCATGCCCGGCCTTGTGCCGGGCATCCACGCCTTTCTTTCTTGAAGCCGCTAAGACGTGGATGGCACTAACTCGGGCTTGCCCGAGTTCGAAAGATATTGAAAGCCCAAGTCGGGTAAACCCAACTTGGGCGACAAGCCCGGCCATGACAATAAAAATAACTCAGAAATCCACCGCCTCGCTTTTCGTGGGCACCGCGCCGGAAACGAGCGACTCGTCGGGCTTCGCGGGCGGCGCGCCGTTGTCGCGAAACTTGTTCACGATCGGATAGCGGCGGTCGCGGCCGAAATTCTTGCGCGTCACCTTCACGCCGGGCGCCGCCTGCCGGCGCTTGTATTCGGCAAGATACAGAAGCCTTTCCACGCGCTTCACGGTTTCCGCATCGAAGCCGTCGGCGACGATCGCCGCGACCGAATCCTCGCCCTCGACGAGACGGGCGAGGATCGCGTCGAGCACGTCGTATGGCGGGAGCGAATCCTGATCCTTCTGGTTCTCGCGCAGCTCCGCGGTCGGCGCCTTGGTGAGAATGTTTTCGGGAATGACCCTGCCCGCAGGCCCGAGCGCGCTCTCCGGCTTCCAGCGGTTCCTGAGCGCGGCGAGCCTATAGACCTCTGTCTTGTAGAGATCCTTGATCGGATTGAAGCCGCCGTTCATGTCGCCGTAGAGCGTGGCGTAGCCGACGGACATTTCCGACTTGTTGCCCGTCGTCACCACCATCGGGCCGAATTTGTTCGAGATCGACATCAGGATCGTGCCGCGCGCGCGCGACTGGATGTTTTCCTCGGTGATGTCGCGCTTCTCGCCCTTGAAGGCGGAAGCGAGCGTCGCTTCCAGACCCTCGACCGCGGGCGCGATCGGGATTGTGTCGTAACGCACGCCGAGCGCTTTCGCGCAGGCCTCGGCGTCAGTGAAGGAATCCTTCGCGGTGTATTTGTAAGGCAGCATCACCGCATGCACGCGCGAAGGGCCGAGCGCGTCGGCGGCGATCGCCGCACAAATCGCCGAGTCGATGCCGCCGGACATGCCGAGCACGACGCCAGGGAAGCCGTTCTTGTTCACGTAGTCGCGCAAGCCCAGCATACAGGCGTTGTAATCGGCTTCGTCGGTTTCGAGTAATTTCTCACGCGGGCCGGCGGTGCATTTCCACGTCCCGCCCTCCCGCTTCCATTCGGTTAGCGCGACTTCTTCCTTGAATCCGCCCATCTGAAACGCGAGCGAACGGTCGGCGTTCAAGCCGAAGGAGGCGCCCTCGAACACAAGCTCGTCCTGTCCGCCCAGCTGGTTCGCGTAGACGAGCGGCAGACCGGATTCGACGACGCGCGGGACCGCGACGTTCAGGCGCTCCATCATCACGCCGCGGCGATAGGGCGAGGCGTTGGTGACGAGCAGGATTTCGCCGCCGGTCTCGCTGATGCATTCCACCGGGTCCGGCTTCCAGATGTCCTCGCAAACCGGGATGCCGATGCGCACACCGCGAAAATTCACCGGCCCGGGCATCGGGCCTTCGTGAAAGACGCGCTTCTCGTCAAAGACGCCGTAGTTCGGCAGATCCACCTTGAAGCGCAGCCCCGCGATCTTGCCGGCGTCGAGAAGCACGTTCGCGTTATAGAGCTTGCCGTCCTGCGGCCAGGGCGTGCCGAGCAGCATCGCCGGGCCGCCGTCCTTCGTCTCGCGCGCGAGTTCTTCCACCGCCGCGCGGCAGGCCGCCTGGAAGGCGGGCTTCAAGACGAGATCTTCCGGCGGATAGCCGGAGATGAAGAGCTCGGTGAAGACGACGAGATCGGCGCTTTGCTTCACCGCTTCCGCACGCGCACGGCGCGCGAGCGTAGCGTTGCCGCCGACGTCGCCGACGACGGGATTAAGCTGTGCGATGGCGAGGCGGAGGGTGTCTTTGCTCATGGAGAAAGATGTAGCCCTGCCGTGAGCCTGCTGCAACGCAAAGGCCATTTACCACGTCATGCCCGGCCTTGTGCCGGGCATCCACGCCTTTATTGCCTCAATGTTGTTAAGGCGTGGATGGCCGGGACGAGCCCGGCCATGACAGCCTTAAGTCATCGTCGTGATCCATTCCCAAATCTCGATCAGCCACACGGCCGCCGCGAGCAGGATCGAAAGCCCGACCGCGGCCGAGCCCATGTCCTTCACATTCTTGATCCGGGCGTTCTTCTTCGGCGTGACGTGATCGGAAAGCTTCTCGATCGACGTGTTCAAAAGCTCGACGATCATGACGAAGACCACCGCGGCGATCAGCAAAAGCCGCTTCCACGGTTCGCTTGCAATGAAAAACGCAATCGGCACGGCGAGCACGAAAACCGCGATCTCCTGCCGGAAGGCCTCCTCGCTCCGCGCGGCGGCGCGCAGGCCGTGCCAGGTGTAGATGCAGGCGTTCAGGAGCCGGTGCATGTTCGCCTCAAAGGAAACAGGCGCGGCTTGGCTGCCGCGCCCGCAATCTTGGCGAGAGGCGTTAAAATTTTACTGCTGCGCGCACAGGCCCGCACCGCCGGCCTTCAGCTTGATTTCGCCGGTCCGCTTCAGGCTGTCGCCGGTGAAACGGAAGATTTCGAACTCCTTCTCGACCATGCATTGCACGACGATCGTCTTCTGATCCTTGCTCCAGACCGCGCCCTGGCACCAGTGGCCAACCGGCGCTTCCGCGGCGAGTTGCAGTTTCGTACCGCGGATGCTGAACACCTTCAGGATTCCGTTGTCGTGATAGAATGGAAACGACTTCGGCTTGTTGGTGTTGTTCATCACCGTGACGGCGACGAAATCGCCCTTCGGCGACATGCCGACGCCTTCGGGGGTCGGACCGACGGAGATCGTGTCGACGACGCGCGGGGGGTTGGACTTGAGATCGACGACGTTGATCACGTCGTTGTCGCCGGTGCCGCCGCCCTGATTGCCGAACACGGCGATATCGCCCTTGGGGCTCACCTCGATGCTGTAGGGGCGGAAGCCGCCGGTCATGGTTTTTTTCGTGTCCTCGACCTTGTCGCCGTCCACCTTCAGGATCGAAACCTTGTGGTCGCCGTCACGCGTGACGAGCGCCATCTTGCCGTCGGGCGTGAAGACGGCATGGCTCGGGCCCGACTTCGCGTCGCCGAGCTGGATTTTCCCAGCGGGCTTGAGCTCCTTGCCCGAAATCGTGAAGACCGAAACCGTGCCTTCGTTGCGGTTTGCGACAAGGGCGAGCGTCTGCGCGGGATTGATCGAAACGCCGGTCGCGCCCGGCCCCGCTTCCAGCGTCGCGATCGCGGCAAAGGGCTTGGCCTTGAGGTCGATGACAGTGACCTTGTTGTCGGCGACGGTCTTCTTCGGATCGGCGGGGTCGACCTTGAACGCGCCGGTGACGATCGCGAAGCTTCCGTCATGCGCGATCGCGACCGATTGCGGCGGACCCACGACGCTCGTGGGCACGTTCATCACTTCGCCCAACACTTTCGGCGGATTCTGCCCGAGGTCGAAAATGGTGATGTAATCGGGATGGGGATTTTGATTGACGATGCTCTTGCCGTCGTCGAGGCCGGCCTTGCCGTCGTTCGCGGAGATCGCGATCTGCGCCTCGGCCGACGATACAAAGGAAGCGAGCGCGAGCGCAGCCGCGCCCGCCAGGAAGTGACGTTTCATTGCATTCCTCCCAGCCCGGTTCTGCCTGCACCACCGCGTGCACGCCGGGTCCGTACCCGCGCTTACAAGAAGCCTAACACCGGCAAGGGAGGAAATCTTCCGGGCAACTTGTCATGGGAGCAGCGCACAAAATTACGCCGTCATTTCCGGATACGGCCGCGTACATTTCTGGATTCCGGGTCGGCTTGCTTACGCACGCGCCCTGGAATGATCGCGCAAATTTACAGCCCCGCCACCGCCGGCACCTTGCGGCCCTGGCCGAGCCTCTGTTCCTTTTTCAGGAGATCGGAAACCAGGAACGCCATCTCGATCGCCTGGTCGGCGTTGAGCCGCGGATCGCAAAAGGTGTGGTAGCGGTCGGAGAGATCGGTTTCGCCGATCGCCTTTGCTCCGCCCATGCATTCGGTGACGTTCTGGCCTGTCATCTCGAGATGCACGCCGCCGGCGTGCACGCCCTCGGCGGCCATCACTGCAAAAAATTCCTTCACCTCCTGCAGCACCTGCTCGAAACGGCGGGTCTTGTAGCCGTTCGCCGTCACGGTGTTTCCGTGCATCGGATCGCACGACCACACGACCGGACGCTTCTCCTTCTTCACCGCGCGTACGAGCGCGGGAAGATGCGCCTCGACCTTACCCGCGCCGAAGCGCGCGATCAGCGTCATGCGGCCCGGCTCGCGCTCCGGATCGAGGATGTCGAGAAGCTTCAGGAGGCCGTCGGGCGTCGAAGACGGGCCGCACTTCAACCCGAGCGGATTCTTGATGCCGCGCGCGAATTCGACATGCGCGTGATCCGGCTGGCGCGTGCGGTCGCCGATCCAGACCATATGGCCGGAGGTATCGTACCAGTCGCCGCTCGTCGAATCGACGCGCGTCATCGCCTGCTCGTATTGCAGGAGCAGCGCCTCGTGGCTGGTGTAGAAATCGGTGGTGCGCATTTCCGGATGCGTCTCGGGATCGATGCCGCAGGCGCGCATGAAGTCGAGCGCCTCGGTGATGCGCTTCGCAAGCGCTTCATAGCGGTGCGACTGCGGGCTGTCCTTGACGAAGCCGAGCATCCACTGATGCGCGTTCGACAGGTTCGCATAACCGCCGGTCGAAAACGCGCGCAAAAGATTGAGCGTCGCCGCCGACTGGCGATATGCTTTCAGCATACGGTGCGGGTCGGGCGTTCGGGCTTCCCTGGTGAAGGCGACGTCGTTGATGATATCGCCGCGATAGGCGGGAAGCTCCACGTCGCCGCGCTTCTCCGTCGGCGACGAGCGCGGTTTTGCGAACTGGCCCGCAACGCGGCCGACTTTGACGACCGGCAGCGCGCCGGCGAAGGTCATCACCACCGCCATCTGCAGGAAGACGCGGAAGAAGTCGCGGATGTTATTGGCGTTGTGCTCGACGAAGCTCTCGGCGCAGTCGCCGCCCTGCAACAGGAAAGCATCGCCCGCCGCGACTTTCGCGAGCGCGCGCTTCAAGGCCCGCGCCTCGCCCGCAAAAACAAGCGGCGGAAAAGTCGCGAGCTGCTTCTCGGTCTCTTCCAACGCACGTTTATCGGGATATTCCGGCACCTGCACGATCGGCTTCGATCGCCAACTGTCCGGGGTCCAACGCTGAGCCATGACAACACCCTCTTCACACCGGGCGCCTCATCCTGAGGAGCCTCGCCACCTCTCCTTCAAGACAGCGCGTCGCGCCTCCTCAAAATCGAGGTGGCGGGGCGTCACGAAGGATGGGGCGCGACGGGGTTATACACTCAATTCTTTAAAAGATACCAGTTGGTTGTATTGGCGAAAAACTTCATTTCCGCCGCTATCTTAACCCTCATGCTGAGGAGCCGCGCAAAGCGCGGCGTCTCGAAGCATGAGGCCCCGAACTACGGATGGACCCTTCGAGACGGCATGCCTAGTCCGCCGCGGCGGACTAGGCATGCCTCAGCCCGGCCATGACGAAAAAAGATTCATCTTCAGGCGATTAGAAAGTCCCTGAAGATATTGCTCGCATTTTCGGCCAGCCTCTCAGGGTGAGGAAGCCTCAGGCGATCTGCTTCAGCACATCCCTCGCCACCGCCTCCCCCGAAAGGATCGCGCCGCCGATGGTCTGCGCGAGCGGCCCGGCAAGCGCCTCGCCCGCGAAGTAAAGCCGATCCGCAATCGGCCGGGCGAGCGCGGTGCGGGCGCCCGCTTTGCCCGGCAGCGCAGCCGCATAGGAGCCGCGCACCCACGGAATATTCGCCCAGCGGCTGAACTCGGCCTTTTTCACATGGCTCGGCGCTTTCTCGCCGAACAGGCGGCGGAGCGCGTCGAGCGCGAAATCGGTGGCGGCTTCCGTTCCTTCCGCCGTGAGGTGCCACGCAAACGATCCGCCGACGAAGCCGATCATCATGTTCATGCCGAAGGGAAAGCAGAGAAAATAAATGTCCTGCAGGCCGGAGCGCTCGTAGAGAATGTCATCGAACGGCGAAAGGCCGAAGCGCTCGCCGTCGAGAAGAAGCGGAATTTTCGCGAGCAAGCCCATCGGCAATTCGCCGATGGCGTCTTCCTTCCAGTCGGGGAGTTTCGGATCGAAGCGGATAAAGCCCGACTGCAGCGCGCCGGTGGAGGCGGTGATGATGCAGGCTTTCGCCTGCACGTCGCCTTTCTCCGTTTCGATCGCGACTCCTTTTCCGCCGTAGCGAATTCTCTTCACCGGCGTCGAGAGCGAGACAGGCAAGCCCTCGCCAAACTTTGCGACCACCGTGCCGAGGCCTTTCTGCACAAGATAGTTCGGCGCAAGATCCGTCTGCCGCGCCCAGTCGCGGATCGAAAGCTCGCCGGGATCGACCGCCATGTCCATCGGAAACATGTAGGTCATCGCCGCCTCTTCTTCCGGCGTGCGCGGCACCAGCACAGAGGAAACCGGGCCGTCGCGCCAGCGCGCGGCGCGCCGGTTGATTTTCGGAAAGCGCTCCTCGATCGCTTTCGTGCGATCCATCTCGCGCTGCGTGAAGCGGCGCGGCGTTGCGCCGTAGTAGATGCGGTCGAGTTCGAGGTCGTGCAAATACGGATCGAAGCCCCATTCCTTCGCGAGCGGAAGAAGCGGATTGCGGTCGGCGGCCTGAATCCACTGGCAGCCCCAGTCGAACGGAACGCCGAACGTGGCCGACTCCGTGTAGGCGCGGCCGCCGATCCGGCTCATCGCTTCGAGAATGACGACGTTTTTTCCCGCTTGCATCAGCGTGCGCGCGGCGGAAAGCCCCGCCCCGCCCGCGCCGATGATCGCGACGTCGGGGTTTAGAGGCAGCGATTGCGCGAAGGAAACGCGCGGCAGCAAGGCCGCGAGCGATACGCCGCCAAGGCCGGCGAGAAATTCGCGCCGCGAGGGCTGAAAGCGGTTTTGCATAAATTCCATCCCCTGAACCAAAGACGACATTAGCGCGGCGACATACCGCGTCCAGTGACGGCTATTCGCGGATTCGCCATCACAGTGGCGTGAATCATCCGGAACCGGACAAGGCATTTACCCGTTACTGCAAAGTTACGAGCGAGTCTGTCTCCAACCACCTCAAAATTTGGAAAATCATGATTTGCAGATGCAATCGGGCAAGACTTCCGCGCATGCGGCCCTGCATGACGGTATTCTTGTTCGTATCCGCGCTCGTGGTTTTCCCATCCGCCGCGCGCACACACGAGTGGTATCCGTACGAGTGCTGCGCGGGCGGAGACTGCTATGCGATCTCGCCAAACGAGGTCGAAGGACTTCCGGACGGTTCATGGAAAATCAAGGCGACCGGCGAGATTTTCGCCGGGCCGAACGCCAATTCGTTGCGTAAGGTGAGATTCAGTCCCGACGGCGGCTTTCACCGCTGCTCCAAGAATAAGGATCGCAAGGCCTCGAGCCTCTGCCTGTTCATTCCGCTGCCGAACGGGTCGTGAACCGCGCGGCAGCGGCTGCGTACAGTCCGAATGCAGTTTTAAAGCAAGTTACCGCCTGCGCCGAAAAAGGGATGCGGGCCGATAAAATTTCCAATCGGTACACAGTGCGTGACGAGCTCATCCCTCTCCCCGAACCAGGCATGAAGATGAAACGCAGGCGGTTCGACCGCAAAGGAAGGAACGAGCGAGCCGTCGAGATCGAGCACGACGGCGTGGTTGGGTGCCGGACAAATTGTCGCCGGAATACCGGCAAAGCGCGTCAATACGGCGCGATGCACATGACCTGCCGCCACGATACGCACGCGCGGATGGCGTTTGATCACGGCCGCCATATCGCCTGCATTCTGAAGGTTCTGCCGATCCATATGCCCGATACCGGTCACAAAGGGCGGATGGTGAAGAAACAGAAGCGCCGGCCGCTTGTTCTCCGACGCAAGGATTTTGTCGAGCCATAGCAGCGCTTCGGCATCGAGAAAACCGTGCGGTTTTCCGGGCACGGACGAGTCGAGCAGGATAAGATCGAGATCGCCGACTGCTACCCGCATATGCATCGAGCCGCTCGACTGCGCGTAGGGCTGATCCGGGAAGGCCGCCCGCATCGTTTCGCGTGCGTCGTGATTTCCGGGAATCAGACTGAAGGGTGCCTTCAGCGGCGCGAGCAGGCGCCTGAGATGCGCGTACTCCTCGGCTTTGCCGCCGTCGACGAGATCGCCCGAAATCACAACATGGCCGGGCTGCGGCCGCATACCGTTCAGATGCGCGATGCAACGATCAAGCGCCGCCGCCGTGTCGACAACGCCGTAGGCCTTTTCGCCAGGTCGTTTGATATGCAGATCGGAAATCTGCGCGATCAGCAAGGGCGTGGTCATCAGGCAGATTCTTTGGGAAATAACCGGACGGCATCCGGATCGATCGAGAGTCCCACCTGATCGCCCGGAGAGACGGAGATTGTATTCGGGGCATCGATCGAAAGCGGGCGCTCGGAAACACCGACAACCGTGCAGCGCAACCGGTCGCCAATAAAGCTCACGGTTTCAACGCGACCGGTCAGAAGCGCGCCTTCGGGCGCAACGAAGGTAACCGCCTCGGGGCGGACCATCGCAACGACATTTCCTTTCACAGCTTTCGCGCTGCCGCCAATCGGAAGCCGACCGCCGCGCAAAGCGAGAAACCCTTCTCCGGCTTCCGCCTCAAGAATATTCGCGGCACCGACAAACTCGGCGACAAAGCGGTTCGCCGGTTCGAAATAAATTTCACGCGGCGTACCGATCTGCGCGATCGCGCCACTTCGCATCACGACAATGCGGTCGCCGAGTGCCATTGCTTCGGCCTGGTCGTGGGTAACATAGACCGCCGTGATGCCAAGCGAGCGAAGCAGCCGGTTGAGCTCGGCGCGCAACCGCTCACGGAGCGAGGCGTCGAGAGCCGTCAGCGGTTCGTCGAGCAAAAGCACGCGCGGACGCATGGCGACGGCGCGCGCGAGCGCCACGCGCTGCCGCTGGCCGCCGGAAAGCTGGTCGATACTCCGGTTTTCCAGCCCGCCGATCCCCGTGAGCGCCATGAGTTCGGCGACGCGTGCGGCGCGTTCGGCGCGGTCAATGCCGCGGATTTTCAGCGAATAACCGATGTTTTCCGCGACCGACATGTTCGGAAACAGCGCGTAGGACTGGAACACCATGCCGACCTTGCGGCGCTCGATGGGAAGATGGGTCACGTCCTCGCCGTCAAACAGAACCCGTCCGCCGGCATCGGGCCGCTCCAAACCGGCGATAATGCGAAGTGTGGTGGTTTTCCCGCAACCCGACGGCCCAAGGAACACCATCGTTTCACCGCGGGCGACATCGAGGGAGACGGCTTCGAGTGCGCGTGTGCCGTCGGGAAAGGTTTTAGCGCAAGCCTGAAGGTGAACGGAAACACCTTGCACCTCGGTCATGATTTCCTGCCCGTCATCAAGCGCGTGCTATCGCCAATCATCTGCATTGCGACCAGCAACGGAATAATCATGACAAAAAAAATGAGTGTATAGGCCGATGCGATTTCGAGCCGCATCGAGGCGTAGCTGTCGGCGAGCCCCACCGGCAAAGTCTTGGTGAGGGGCGTATGCAGCATCCAAGTCAGGTTGAATTCGCCAAGCGAGAGCGTCACAACCATCAACGCGCCGGCGAGCACGCCAGGCTTCGCGTTTGGCACGATAACGTCCCGAAAACGCCGCCACGGCGAGGCGCCAAGAGAGGCCGCGCTTTCGTCAAGTGTCTTCACATCGATGGTCGCGAATACCGCCATGACCGCGCGCACCATGAAGGGCAATGTGAAGATCACATGGCCCGCCAAAATGAAGAGCCACGAACGGCGAAAATCGCCGAAGCCGCCATAGGTCAAAATAAGCGCGAGCGCGGTGGCAAGGCCCGGAATGGCGATCGGAAGTGTAATGATTTCCTCGACCACACGCGAAAATCGTCCGCCACGCCTATGCAACGCGTAAGCCGCAGGTATGCCGATCAACAGCGTGACAAGCAACGTCGCGAGCGCGACCTCGAAAGAGCGGCCGATGGTGTCGGCGTAAAGTGTCCAAACTTGGCCGATCCAATCCAGCGTGACGCCCGAGCGAATACCGCGGAAGTAATTCACTGTGACTCCCGCGACCATGGAAAGCAGCGCCGGCACAATCAGGAATGCTGCGACGAGAAGCGTGAAAACGAGTTGCAGGCCGAACAAGATGCGCGTTTTCATCATGCCTACCCCGCCGCCGCAACGGCGGCGCCGGCAAAGCTGCGGGCAAGCGCGAGAATGGCCCAGGCGACGACCCCGAGCCCGACCGATAGCGCCGCGGCCATGGCGATGTTCGCGCCCAGCGTGAACTCGGTGTAGATCAGCATGGCCAGCACATCGATATTGGTTGCGAGCGTAAATGCGGTACCGAACGCGCCCATCGCGGTTGCGAACGAAATCGCACTTGAGGCGATAAATGCGGGCGTCAGAGCGGGCAGAATAACATCGCGTTGAACCGCCCACGGGCCGGCGCCGAGCGAGCGCGCCGCTTCCTCAAGCCGGGGGTCAAGTTTTTCCACCGCCGCCATCACTGTGAGAATCACGCGCGGAATCGAGAAATAGAGGTAACCAAGAAAAAGGCCGCCGATAGAATAAGCAAAGACAACCTTGCCGCCCGCGAGATTCTGAGTGACCTCGCCGATCAAGCCCTGACGTCCCGCAAGCAGAATGATCATGAAGCCGACGACAACTCCCGGAAAGGCGAGCGGGAAAGTGAGCATTGCGATCAGTACAGCGCGGCCCGGAAAACGATTGCGCTGAACGAACAGTCCCGCGATCGTTGAAATCACCAGCGTCGCGAGGGTCACGGCGAGCGAAAGCAGCACGGTATTGACGAGCGTTTCGCGGTAACGCGGCTCCAGCAATATCGCCGCATAGGCCTTGAGACCGAGCGGACCATTCGCGCCCGCGATGATCAGTTGAGACATCGGTAGGACGAAAAAGGCGAGCACGATCACCGCGAGCGGCACAAGAGACAAACGGAGAAAGGTCGCACCCGACATTGGCCTTGGGAATCCCTCCAGGATCATGCCTCGAAGGTTATTCCGCAAACAGGACTGCGATCAACGAACTTCCGCAAGATACCGATCGACGACCGCCTTCTGCACTTTCGCCATCGCGCCCCAGTCCACGCTTTTCGCGCGGCTGTATTCGCTCGCGGGGAGAAATTTTTTCTGCACAGCCTCGGGAAGCGGAACGTCGCGCACGGGATGCAGATAGGCGTTGGTCCAGATCGCCTGTCCCTTGTCGGACAAGATGAAGTCGAGGACCTTCTCGGCCTTTTCCTTGTCCGGCGCCTTGTTCACGAGCGTCATCACGTAGGGAAAAGTAACCGTGCCCTCGCAAGGGATGACGAATTCGAAGTTTCCCTTCTCGCTGTATTTGCCCCGATAGGCGTTGAAATCGTAGTCAAACAGGATCGGAATTTCGCCCGAGACGACGCGCGCGTAAGAAGTCTGCTTCGGCACGATCACGTCGTTTTTGGCGAGCCCCTTGAAGTACTCGATCGCCGGCGTGAAATCCTTGTCCGAACCGCCGAGGCCCTGATTGACGGCGACAACGCCGACATAGCCGACGGAGGCCGATGAGGGATCAAGATAGCCGACCATGCCTCTATATTCGGGCTTCAAAAGATCCTTCCAGCACGCAGGCACAGGTTTGCCGCCGAGTGCGTCCTTGTTCACGAACAAGCCGAGGGTACCGAAATGGGTCGCCGTCCAGTATCCTTCCGGATCCTTGAGACTTGCGGGAACCTGGTCCCAGCCCTTCGGCTTGTACGGCTGCAGTACGCCTTCGGCCTTGGCTTTGATGCCGACGTCGACGCCGAAATACGCGATGTCGGCGACCGGATTATTCTTCTCGGCGATAATCTGCGCCAGCGATTGGCCCGAATTTTTGTTGTCGTGGGGGATGTCGTATCCGAGTTCGGCCTTGATTGCCTTCAGCATTGACGCCCAGTCAGCCCATTGCGGCGGACAATTGTAGCAGATGACGTCCGCTGCTCGTGCGGGATTCGCCGCCGGCAAGGCAAACACGAACAACAAAGCGAAAACGATTTTTCTCACGGCCAGTCTCCCCTTATCCCCTGCGACGGACAGTATGCAGCCGCCGGCAATAATACGACAGCCCCGCTCCTGAGTGGAGCTTATCCTGCCGGGTAATTTTGCCTGTGAGAAGGGGAAAAAACCGCTACTAAAGCCCGCTGAACCAGTTGTAGCCCTGGTCTTCCCAATAACCGCCGGGATAATCGTTGGTTACGTACATCTCCGTGACGTATTTGGGATTCTTGAATCCAAGCTTGGTCGGGATTCTGATCTTCATCGGATAGCCGTAGGCACGCGGCAGGATTTCGTCCGCGAATCTGAACGTCATCTGCGTCTGCGGATGCAGCGCCGTCGGCATGTCGATCGAGGTCGAGTAACCTTCGGCGCAGATGAAGTTGACGTATTTCGCCTTGGTATCGGCGCCAATGCGCTGCAAGAAATCGGAAAGGCGCGCGCCGGTCCAGCTCCCGATCGCGCTCCAGCCCTCGACGCAGACATGGCGCGTGATCTGCTTCTCCTGCGGCAGCGCGTAGAGCTCGGACAGAGGCCAAGATTTCTTTTCCTGTACGAGGCCGCCGACTTTCAGCTTGTACGTGTCGCCCTCGACCTCCGGCGCTTCGTCCTCGGTGTAATAGGCATTAAACGGGAACGGCCTGGTGATCGCGCTTTCGGGATAGGTCGGCGCCAGGCGATTGAGTCCAAAAATCCACGCCTGTACGCGGTCATTGAAGAAAGAGATTTTGCTAAGCGCGCTCTCCGCGCTCGGTCCGTCGACGATGTCGCAGCCCGCAAGGAACGCGAGCGCTCCCAGGCTCATGCCGCCGCGCAAGAAGGCGCGCCGCGCGGGATCGGGCAAGAGCTTCGCCGCGTCCTTGACGAGAAGTTTCGGATCGACGCCCGGTACGGCTTTTCTGATGCGCGCCATGGCTGTCTCCTAACGGCCCGTGATCATCGCTCTCAAGCTCTTCGGCACGATCAGCGCGAGCAGCACGTGCACGGCGAGGAAGCCGGCGATCGCCGCCATCGCAAGAAAGTGCACGACACGGGCACTCTCGTAACCGCCGAAGAGCGCGGTCAGTTCCTGCAACTGGATCGGTTTCCAGATCGAAAGGCCCGAGAGCACGATGACGACGCCCGCCAGGATCACGCCGAGATAAAGGAGCCGCTGCACCGCGTTGTAGACGGAGAGATCGTCATGCGTGAGGCGGAAGCGAAGCGCGTCGCCGATGTCGCGCGCGAGCTCGTGCGTGCGAATGGGAAATAGCTTGCGGCGAAAGCGGCCGCTTATAATTCCGAGCGTGAGATAGACGAGGCCGTTCACGACCAGGAGCCACATCGCGGCAAAGTGCCACATAATGCCGCCCGCGAGCCAGCCGCCAAGCGTAATCGAGCGCGGAAAGGTGAAACCGAAAATAGGCGAGGCGTTATAAATCTGCCAGCCGGAGCCGATCATCACGATCATCGCGAGCGCATTCAGCCAATGCGTAATCCGCACCCAGAGCGGATGGATGACCTTCGGTTTTCGGTTCGCTGCGACGGCGCTGGTCATGATCGCCCCATAGCAAATTTATTTCACACGGCGGAATCAGCTCTCTGTGACCGAAACGTGATGACGCCGCGTCATCTTGCAACCCGCCGCCCCGGGCGCTTATTCAACGCCGCTGCGGCAGGGGTCATGGGCGAGAACGGCACAGAAGAATTTACGTTTTCGGGCGCCGACGGGTTCCGGCTCGCGGGGAGTCATTTCCGCTCGGAAACGCCCGCGAAGGCGCTCGTTCTGATCGCTTCCGCTACCGCGGTACCGCGGCAGTATTATTCGAAATTCGCGCGCTATCTCGCCGGGCGCGGTTTCGACGCGCTCACGTTCGATTATCGCGGGGTCGGCGGTTCAAGGCCCGCTTCGCTCGCCGGCTTTCCGGCGCGAATGCGCGACTGGGCGCTACTCGACTTGCGCGCGGCCGTCGATTTCACGGCCGAACGCGCCGCCGGAAAGCCCCTCTTTTTTATCGGACATTCCTTCGGCGGCCAGGCGCTCGGGCTTCTGCCGAATAGCGCGAAAGTTTCGCGCGCGGTCTTTGTCGCCTCGCAGATCGGCTACTGGCGGCTGTTTCCGTTTCCGGAGAACTACCGGATTTATGTGATGCTGAACTTTGCCGGGCCCGTGGTCGCTCACACATTGGGCTACATCCCCGGCTGGCTGGGCATCGGAGAGGATCTGCCGAAGAACGTTTTTCTCGAATGGGCCGGCTGGTGCATGCGGCCCGATTATCTGTTCGACGACGAAACGCTCGAAGAGCGAAAGAATTTTTCGAACTATCGCGGCGCGCTCTACGGAATCGGCATGAGCGACGACAAATGGGCGCCGCCGGCCGCGGTCGAAAGACTGCTTGGGCACTACACAGGCACGAAAGCGGAGCACATCACCGTGCGGCCGAACGACATCGGCGAGCGCAAGCTCGGACATTTCGGATTCTTTCGCGAGATCGGCCGCGGGAAGCTCTGGCCGCTCGCCGCCGACTGGCTCAGCCGCTGACTTTGTTGTGCAGCGTCACCAGTTCTTCCGACGCGGTCGGATGCAGCGCCACCGTCGCGTCGAAATCGGCCTTGCGCGCGCCCATCTTCACCGCAATCGCCGCCATTTGAATCATTTCCGCGGCGCCCTCGCCCACAATATGCACGCCGAGCACGCGATGGGTCGCCCGGTCGACCACGAGCTTCATCATGATCGAGGTCGCGCGCCCCGAAAGCGTCGCCTTCAGGGGCCGGAAACCAGTGCGGTAGATATCGAGGTCGAATCCTCTTTCGCGCGCCTTCGCCTCCGAAAGACCGACGGTCGCAAGCTCCGGCTCGGCGAAGACCGCGCTCGGCACATAATCGTGGTCGGCGCGCGAGGGCTTCTTGCCGAAGACGGTGTCGGCGAAAGCGTGGCCTTCGCGGATCGCGACCGGCGTGAGCGCGATGCGGTTCGTGACGTCGCCGATCGCGTAAATCGAATCGACGCTGGATTTCGAAAATTCGTCGACCGCAACGGCGCCGTCGGCGTTCAGCTTCACCCCGGCGGCCTCCAGGCCGATGTCCTTTGTATTGGGCGCGCGGCCGACCGCCGACATGATCGCGTCGGCGGTATGCTTTTCGCCGCTTGAGAGCGTCGCTTCCAATTGCTGGCCGTTTTTCCGGATGGACGCGATCGTCTCGCCTAGCACGACCTTGATCCCGCGGGAGACCATTTCGGCGCGCAAGTGATGGCGCGCGTCGTCGTCGAAGCCGCGCAGGATTTCGGGGCCGCGGTGGACGAGCGTCACCTGCGCGCCGAGCCCATGAAAGATGCAGGCGAATTCAACCGCGATATAGCCCGCGCCCTGGATTACGATATGGCGCGGCAGCCGCGGAAGCTGGAAGGCTTCGTTCGAGGTGATGACGAACTCGGCGCCCGGCATATCAGGTTTCACCGGATGCCCGCCGGTCGCGACCAGAATGGTCCCGGCGCGGATGCGCGCGCCGGTTTTCAGGATGCGGACGGTGTGCGGGTCTTCGATTACCGCGCGCGACTCGACAATCTCGACGCCCGCGCGGTGCAAGGTCGCATGATAGGCAGCTTCCAGCCGCGCGATCTCTTTATCCTTGTTTCGGATCAGCGTCGGCCAGTCGAACTTCGCGCCCGCGACCGTCCAGCCGAAGCCAACGGCATCCTCGAAATCGTGCGAGAAGCGGCTTGCGTAGACGAGCAGTTTCTTGGGAACGCAGCCGCGGATCACGCAGGTGCCGCCGACGCGATATTCCTCGGCGATCATCACCCGCGCGCCGTAGCCTGCCGCGATGCGCGCGGCGCGTACGCCGCCTGAGCCTGCGCCGATGACGAAGAGGTCGACGTCCCCCTCGGTCATCTTCTGCGCTCCTGCCCTGCCCGGCTAGATCGTGTGGCCTTTCTTCTTCATCTCTTCGCGGATGCGGACGACGAGCTGTTCGGAGAGCTTGTTGCCGTATTCGCGTGCGGAAGCGAGGCTCTGCTGCATGACCTTGGGCAGCTCGCCGACCATCTTCTTGCCGGTCGGCGTGTTGTAGAACGCGAGGATTTCCTTCAACTCCGCTTCAGTGAAGTGGCTCGCATAGGCATTCGCCATCATGTCCGCCACTTCCGCCTGCTTCTGCATGAATTCGGGCTGCAGGGCTTGCATCGTTTCCACGAGCGGTTTCTGCAGGTCCGGATTCTGTTGCACGAAATTCGTGTAAGCCGCCTGCATGACCGAGGGAATCAGCGGATCGAGCGCATGCACTTCGCCCGAGGTGTTGATGATCTGGCGCGCGAGCTCGACCTGCGCCGGAGTCGGCGCTTTCTGTGCAGATGCCGCGCCGGCGATCAGGCCGAGGAAAAGCGCCGCCGCAACCGACTTCCATGCGCGGGCAAGGATCAGGCGATTCATATTCTTTCTCCCGTGAATAAAACTTAGGGCCGCTCGATAATCCGGACTCCCCCGCTTCCTGCGAGGATCACCCGGCGAGCAAGCCCGATGAAGAGACCGTGTTCCACAACACCCGGCACCTCGGAGAGCCCTTGCGCGAGCCGCCGCGCATCGGGGATGGCTCCAAGGCCGGCATCAAGGATCAGGTGTCCCTGATCCGTGACGAAAACATGGCCGTCCGGCCTGTGCCTTAAACGAATCGGGCCGTCGCAGCCAGAGGCTTTAAATACCGTCTTTATCGCGTGGTTCGTGGCACCGAGGCCGAAATCAACCACTTCTATAGGTAAAGGAAACCGGCCCAGCCGTTTCACATATTTGCTCTCGTCTGCGACGACGATCATCTCGCGGGAGGCGGCTGCGACAATTTTCTCCCGCAAAAGCGCTCCACCCCCGCCCTTGATCAAATTGAGGGCGGGATCGACCTCGTCGGCACCGTCGACGGTAAGATCAAGCTCATCCTCTTCGTCGAGGGTGGTAAGCGGCACACCGAGCTTTTCAGCCTGGGCGCGTGTCGCCTCGGAGGTCGGCACGCCGACGATGTCGAGCCCGTCCTTTACCTTTTCCGCCAGAAGATCGACAAAGTGCGCGGCGGTTGAGCCTGTGCCGAGGCCAAGGCGCATGCCCGGACGAATGAAATCGAGGGCGCGGCGCGCCGCTTCGCGTTTTTGCGCATCCTGGTCCTGGGCGGCCGGCGCCTTTGACAAAGGAAAAGCTCCGTGTTCGTGGCGCGCGGGTGGTAGCACGGCCCGTTTTCCGTCGCCAGCAATGGATTCGGGGCGTACATGCCGTGGACTTTTGCGCGCGCGAAGGGTAGCGAAGAGCGCCATGGACGCCTCCGTGATCCGCCCTACCATCGCTTTCGATCTCGACGGCACGCTCGTCGATTCCGCACCCGACCTATGCACCGCCCTTAATCTCACGCTGGGCGAGAGCGGATACCGGCAGGTGCCTCTCGGCAAGATGCGAGACATTGTCGGGCACGGCGCGCGCGCGATGATCGAGCGAGCGCTCACGCTGGAAGGAAAGACCGCGAGCCCCGACCAGCTCAGCCGCATGTTCGAGCGTTTTTTGACACATTACGACGCGCATCTTGCGGACGAATCGAAGCCCTTTCCGGGTGCGAAGGAAACGCTCGGCCGGTTAAAAGACGCCGGCGCGCATCTTGTGGTCTGCACCAACAAGCTGGAGAGCTTTTCGGTGAAGTTGCTTGATGCGCTCGGACTCGCGGAATACTTCGCGGTCATCGCCGGCTCCGACACCTTCCCCATGCGCAAGCCCGATGCCGGCCATCTTCTCAGTGCGGTCTCGCGCGCCGGCGGGCATTCGACCTTGGTCGTGATGGTCGGCGATTCGCGTACCGATGTCGCAACGGCGCGCGCCGCCAATGTGCCGGTGATTGCCGTCAATTTCGGCTACTCGGACATCCCTGCGAGCGAGCTCGGCGCCGATCGCGTTGTCGGGAGGCTCGCCGAAGTACCTGATGCCGCAGGCGAATTGCTGCTGCCCGCACGGGCAAATTAGGTTCTCCTTAACCATCTGCCTGCAGTATTTTCCGCGGAATCCCGATTTTTAAGAACCGGCCGCGGGTCTCGGCGGTACATTACCTGCAGGGTAATCCCGATGATTTTGCTTTCGCGATTGAAGCGGGGAACAACAGCCGCGCCCGAAAGCGAGCCTGCCGCTTTGCCCGCAGCCGCTGCGCCCGGCATCGCACCCGCCGAGAACAGCGGCGTCATTTCCAGCGCCGTGCGCGAGTCGATCGACATGATCGAACTCGATCTCGGAAAGCTGATCGCCGAGGTCGGCGAAGCCGCGGAGCAGGTGCATGTCCGGATCGCCTCGTCGGTCAATTCGCTCGATGCGATCCGCGCGCGGACGGAGGATTTCGCCAATCTGGCGAAGAGCGCGAACGAAGATGCGCGCGAGCTCGCCGCCGCCACGCAGAACATGGCGCAATCGTCGAACGAGATCGGCCGCCAGGTTCAATCCGCCAACGAACTCGCCGACAAGGCGAACGAGGCCGCCGCCGAAGCGGGCATGAGCGTCGAGGGGCTGAACTCTTCCACCAACGAGATCGGCAATGTCATCGGCCTGATTTCCAAGATCGCCCAGCAGACGAATCTGCTCGCGCTGAACGCGACTATCGAAGCGGCGCGCGCGGGCGAAGCCGGCCGCGGCTTCGCCGTGGTGGCGACGGAGGTCAAGGCGCTTTCCGCCGAAACGCAGAAAGCGACCGACGAGATCGCACGGCGCGTCGCCCAATTGCAGGCGGATGCGCGCGCTTCGATCGAGGCGCTCAAGCGCATCTCCTCCATCATCAACAGCATCCGGCCGGTCTTCTCGACCATTACGTCAGCCGTGAATGAACAAATTTCGTCCGCCGAAGGTCTTTCCAAAGCAGCGGGAACAACATCCGAATTCATCGAGCGCGTTTCCTCCGGCGCAAGCGAAATCAAGAGCGCAACGGAAGACGCCTCGCACGAAAGCGCGGAGATCGACCGGGTCGGTCAAACGGCGTCAACGCTCGCGTCCAAGCTCAAGGCGCGGCTTTCCATCCTGTTGCGCCAAACCGAAATCGGCGACCGCCGCCGCTTCGACCGCCTGCCCTGCGAATTGCCGGTGACACTTGCGCTTCCGCGCGGCGTACTGTCGGGGAAAACCGTCGATATCAGCGAGCACGGCGCGCTCGCGCGGATCGAGGTGCCGGAAGGCGTTTCGGCGCCCGGTGGCGCCGTCACGGCCGAGATCGGCGAGGTCGGCAAGCTTTCGGCGCAGATCGTCAACCGCTCGGCGCTTGGCTTTCACCTCAGCTTCACCGGCATGGACGATCCGACGCGTGCGCGGCTCGCCGGAAAAGTTGCCGCGATCCGGGAAGAAAATCACGAGGTAATCGAGCGCTGCATCGAGACGGCCGCGGAAGTCTCCGCCTGCATGGAGCAGATGCTGCGCGAAAACCGCCTGACGATGACCGAGCTTTTCGATAACGAATACGTCGCGATCCCCAATACCAACCCGCAGCATATGCGCTCGCGCTATCTCGACGCGTTCGAAAAAAGCCCGCTGCAAAGCATTTTCGACCGGGCGCTTACGCTGGATGCGCGCATGCTGTTCTGCTGCGCGATCGACCGCAACGGATATATCGGCGTGCACAACAAGAAATATTCGCATCCGCAGCGGCCCGACGATCCGAAATGGAACGTCGCGAATTCCCGCAACCGCCGCATCTTCGACGACCGCGCGGGACTGACGGCCGCCCGCAGCGTGCGCCCTTATGTGATCCAGAACTACCCGCGCGACATGGGCGGCGGCGTGATGATTATGTGCAAGGAGATCGCCGCGCCCGTTCGCGTCCAGGGCAAGCACTGGGGTGGGCTGCGCATGGCCTACAAGATTTGAGACGCTGGCAAAGCTTCGCTTGACACTTCGCCGACGGCTTCCTTACATCGCTGGCCGGTACGGGCGCGTAGCTCAGCGGGAGAGCACTCCCTTCACACGGGAGGGGTCACAGGTTCAATCCCTGTCGCGCCCACCATTTTCCCCGAGCAATTCTTCCTACAAATGATTTGTTTCCGCCAAGGAAACGACGCGACCATTTCACGATTTCTCCTTCTTCGGTTCCGCGTGCGGATATAGGAACTTCGAAGAATCCAGGACGTTGCCCCCGCTGATGAGAGACGGAGGACAACATGAATGTGAGGAAGGCTCTCGCAATTTTCGCGCTGATCGTCGCACCGGCGATCGCATTCGCGCAAGGTCAAGGAAAGAGCAAGGGCGGATCGAACACCGGCGGCGGCGCGTCGCAAATGTCGCCGGGACACGAGATGCAGCAAAAAGGGCCGAAGACAGGCAGCCCCGGGGCATCGGGTTATGCACCCGGACACGAGATGCAGGATAAAGGCAGCAAAAGCGGACAACCCGGCGCTTCGGGTTACGCTCCGGGTCAAAACAAATAATTTCTACCTCGGAGTGAAAAAAGAGGAGTCCGATTTTCATCGGACTCCTTTTGTGTCGCGCTTCATAAGAATTTTCATCAAATTCAACGATCCGCGCGTTACAAAGAGCTCGGCTGGAACTTCCCGGAGAGCGCAGCGTTTTCGAGTCGCCTGTCGCAGGAGACGTTCGTGAACGCATACAAAATCCTTGCCGTCTTTTTGCTAGCCACCGTGCCGGCACCAGCGTTTGCGCAATACAGCAGCGTCGAATCCGGAGACACCGCCGTCGAAATGAATAACTACAGATATCCCTCCACTTCGATCCCTCGAAACTTCGGTTCGATTCCGGAAAACTTCCATTCGATCCCGCGTCAGAATTCGGAGCCCGTCGGGCCGCGCTCGATCCCGGGCAACTCCCGCTCCATTCCAAGCTGGTAATTGTTTCTCGCGCCGAACCCTAGTGCCGTTTCAAAGGCTCGCGGCTCATACCCTTCAACTTCAACTCATCCAGGTAACGCGAAAAGCGCTTTTCATGATCGTGGCCGAGCTCGGCGAGGTATTCCCACGAATAGATTCCAGTCGAATGCATGTCGTCGAAGACGAGCCGCACGGCGTAATTGCCGACCGGATGGATTTCGAGAATTTGCACGTCGCGCTTGCCGCCGACGAGCTGCCGCTGGTCGGGGTGGTGTCCCTGCACTTCGGCGCTCGGACTCTCGACGCGAAGATATTCGGCGGGGAGCTCGAACCGTTCGCCGTTTTCGAACGAAACCACGAGCGCCTTGCGGTCCTTGCGCAGGCGCAATTCCGTCGGCCAGTGCGTGTGCGAAGGTTGATTTTGGGGCATTCAATTTCTCCTGAGGCCGCAAGCTAGCGCCGAATTCGCGGGGCGCAAGCAGCTTCGGCACCTTTCGAGGGCGGGGAATTCCGCATATATTAAAAGGCATGAACGTGAAGCCGGACATTAAGGGCGAGACCTCCCTTCCCGGGATGATCGACCGCTTCGGACGGGCGATCACCTATCTGCGGGTTTCCGTTACCGACCGCTGCGACTTCCGCTGCGTCTATTGCATGGCGGAAAACATGACCTTTCTGCCGAAGAAGGATCTCCTGTCGCTCGAGGAGCTCGACCGGCTGTGCTCGGCCTTCGTCGCGCGCGGGGTGCGGAAATTGCGGCTCACAGGCGGCGAGCCGCTGGTGCGGCGCGACATCATGGTGCTGTTCCGCTCGCTCGCGCGGCATTTGAAGAGCGGCGCGCTCGACGAGCTCACGCTCACGACGAACGGTTCGCAACTTTCGCGCTATGCGAAGGAGCTTGCCGATATCGGCGTGAAGCGGGTGAATGTTTCGCTGGATACGCTCGATGAAGCGAAATTCCGCGCGCTTACACGATGGGGCGACCTCAAGAAGGTAATGGAAGGGATCGACGCGGCGCAGGCGGCGGGCCTGCATGTGAAGCTGAACGCCGTTGCGCTCAAGGACGAGAACGAACACGAAATCCCCACGCTCCTCGAATGGGCGCATGGCCGCGGCATGGATCTGTCGCTCATTGAAGTGATGCCGCTCGGCGAGGTAGGGCCGGAGCGCGTCGATCAATATCTACCACTTTCGCTGGTGCGGGCGAGGCTTTCCGAGCGCTATACGCTCGAAGACATCGACTATCGCACCGGCGGCCCCGCCCGCTATGTGCGCGTGAAGGAAACCGGCGGGCGGCTCGGCTTTATTACGCCGCTCACGCACAATTTCTGCGAAGGCTGCAACCGGGTGCGCGTCACCTGCACAGGCACCATCTATATGTGCCTCGGCCAGGAGGATTCCGCCGATCTGCGCACCCCGCTCCGTGCTTCGGAGAGCGACGATCTCCTGCACGCCGCGATTGACGATGCGATCGCGCGTAAGCCGAAAGGCCATGATTTCGTGATCGACCGCCGCACCAGGCAGCCGGCGGTTGCCCGCCATATGAGCATGACCGGCGGTTAACGTTTTCCGCTGCGCATTTGGTCGCAGCCGGAACTTGGCTAAAATGGCTGGCATATTTGTGTGGGACGCAGATTTCGCGCCGCATCAATGCTTGATCGCTCGATTCGATCCGCTATGGTGCCTCATCAACGAAGCCTAAGCCAAAATAACAAGCGCGCTGCTCGCGCAAATCAAAAAGAACGGCTCGCTTCTAAGGGGGGAACGTGACCGGACTGCTCAAGCTGAGCCGCGTCATTGACGCGGGCAATACCTGGATCGGAAAGATCGCCGCCTGGGCAATTCTCGCGGCTGTTCTGGTCTCCACCGTAAACGCAATTATACGCAAGCTCTTCGACGTGAGCTCCAACTCATGGCTCGAACTGCAATGGTACTTGTTCGCGGTTGTTTTTCTTCTCTGCGCGTCATGGACGCTGATCGCGAACGAGCATATCCGCATCGACATCGTGAACAACATGCTTCCGAAACGGGTACGCGACTCGATCGATCTGTTCGGGCACGTTTTCTTTTTGCTGCCGTTCGCCGCCGTGCTGGTTATCACCGGATGGCCGTTCTTCGAGGCGTCCTACAAAATCAACGAGCAATCCCCGAACGCCGGCGGCCTCACGGTTTGGCCTGCGAAATTGCTTGTCCCCGTCTGCTTCACGCTACTGCTCGTGCAGTGCATTTCCGAGATCATCAAGCGGATCGCGGTGATGCGCGGCCTTATTCCCGATCCGCATGCCGAGAAGCCGAACGCGGCCGAAGCGGAGGCGCAGGAGGTCATTAAAGCGATCGAAGAAGCCGAGTCGAAGCACGGAGCCAAATCGTGACCACGTTATTGATCCACTATATGGCGCCGATCATGTTCGCTTCGCTCGTGGTCGTGCTCCTGCTCGGCTATCCGGCGGCGTTCTCGCTTGCGGCCGTCGGCCTCATCTATGCGCTGCTCGGTATCGAGCTCGGTCTGTTTCAGCCGGACTTCCTGCAAGCCCTGCCGGAACGCATCTACGGCGTCATGAACAACGACGTCCTGCTCGCGATCCCTTTCTTCACTTTCATGGGACTCATATTGGAGCGATCCGGCATGGCGGAGGATCTGCTCGACACGATCGGGCAACTCTTCGGCACGGTGCGCGGCGGGCTCGCCTATGCGGTGATTTTCGTCGGCGCGTTGCTTGCCGCGACAACGGGCGTCGTCGCGGCTTCCGTCATTTCGATGGGGCTCATTTCGCTCCCGATCATGCTGCGTTACGGATACGACCGGCGCGTCGCGACCGGCGTGATCGCGGCGTCGGGCACGCTCGCGCAGATCATTCCGCCGTCGCTCGTCTTGATCGTCATGGCCGACCAGCTCGGCCGCTCGGTCGGCGATATGTATGAGGGCGCATTCATTCCGGGTATCGTTCTCGCGGGCCTTTATGCTGTCTATGTTTTTTTCGTCACGATCTTTTTTCCCAAGGCCGCGCCAGGGCTTCCGGTGGAGGCGGTCGGCTTTCGCGAGCCGAACGGCAACCGCGGGCTGACATCGCTTGCGATCCTTACGGCGGTCAGCGCCGTCTTTGCCTGGTTCGTGATGCGCAATTCGGAAACGCACGGGGCCGATTTCGTCGTGCTCACTATGTTCGTCGGCATCGTGTTCGCTTTCGTGGTCGCCGTCATCAACTGGGTGATCTCGCATATGACGGGATTCCGGCTCCTGTCGCTTATGGCGCAGCAGGTCACCTTCGCGATGGTGCCGCCCCTCTTCCTGATCTTCCTCGTGCTTGGCACGATCTTCATCGGGCTCGCCACGCCCACGGAAGGCGGCGCGATGGGCGCGACCGGTGCGCTCTTGCTCGCCTTTTTCAAGCGCCGCCTCACCTGGAACATCGTCAAACAGGCGACGGAAGCCACCGCGAAACTCTCCTCCTTCGTCGTCTTTATCCTGCTCGGCGCGCGCACGTTTTCGCTTACTTTCTACGGAGTCGACGGTCATCGCTGGGTGGAGGATTTGCTGATTTCGCTGCCGGGCGGGCAAATTGGCTTTCTGATCTTTGTCAATACGTTCGTCTTCTTCCTCGCCTTCTTCCTCGATTTCTTCGAGATCGCTTTCATTGTCATCCCGCTTCTGGCCGGACCGGCCGAAAAGCTCGGCATCGATCTCATCTGGTTCGGCGTGATCCTCGGTGTGAATATGCAGACTTCGTTCATGCATCCGCCGTTCGGCTTCGCCCTCTTCTATTTGCGTTCGGTCGCGCCAAAGGAAAGCTACATCGACCGGGTCACCGGTAAGCGCACCGACGGTGTCACCACCGGGCAAATCTACTGGGGTGCGATTCCGTTCGTGGCCATTCAGGTCATCATGGTGGCGCTGGTGATTTTCTTCCCGGCGATGGTGATGCACTACAAGGGGCTCGGCACAGGCATCGACCCGAACAAGGTCAAGATCGAAATCCAGCTTCCGGACATCGGCGTGCCCGATATCGGCCCGCCGCCCGCGATTGAGCCGCCGAAAATTCAGTAGGGCAAAACAAAAACCCCGGCGCCTGAGCGCCGGGGTTTCTTCTTGCGAGACCGAGATTACGCTTACTTCCAGCCCTTGCCGCGTTCGCGGATCATGAAGCTGTCGTAGCCGTATTCGGCGACCTGCCACCAGAGATACTGGTCGGTGCGATAGGCAGTGATGGAATCCCACACCTTCTTGAAATCCGGGTTCACGGCGCTCGTTTCCGCGTAGACCTCGTTCGCCGCTTTGAGCGAGGCTTCCATGATCGCCTGCGAGAATGGCTGCAGCTTCGCTCCCGCCGCCACCAGCCGCTTCAGTGCCTGCGGGTTTACGCTGTCGTACTTGCCGGTCATCCAGATGTTTGTGTATTCGGAAGCCGCCGTCAAAACGGCCTGATAGCTCTTCGGCAAGCTGTTCCACTTGTCGAGGTTAATCATGTGGTGAAGAACCGTGCCGCCTTCCCACCAGCCCGGATAGTAATAGTTCTTCGCGACCTTGTAGAAGCCGAGCTTCTCGTCGTCATACGGTCCGACCCATTCGGCGGCGTCGATCGTGCCCTTTTCGAGCGCCGGATAAATATCGCCGCCCGCGATCTGCTGCGGTACGACGCCGAGCTTCGACAGCACCTTGCCGGCGAAGCCGCCGACCCGGAATTTCAATCCCTTGAGGTCGTCGACGGTCTTGATCTCCTTGCGGAACCAGCCGCCCATCTGGCAGGTCGTGTTGCCCGACGGGATCCCGTACAGATTGAACTTCTTGAAGAACGCATTCAGTAAGTCATTGCCGCCGTCGTGGAACATCCACGATGCCTGCATACGCGTATTGAGTCCGAACGGCACCGCGCAGGCGAGCGCGAAAGTCGGATCCTTGCCGAAGTAATAGTAGTTCGCCGTCTGCGCCATTTCGATCGTGCCGTTCGTGGCCGCATCGTTCACCTGCAGGCCCGGCACGATTTCGCCCGCCGCAAACGGCTGAATCTGGAACTTGTTGTCGGTCATCTCGGCGACAATCTTGGTGAATACCTCGTTCGCGCCGTAGAGCGTGTCGAGCGACTTCGGAAAGCTCGACGCAAGACGCCACTTCACCTCTGGCATCGACTGCGCGATGGCTGGTGCCGCGATCGCGGAAGCGGCCGCGCCTACGCCAGCGGTCTTCAAAAACTCACGACGTTTCATCCCTTCTCCTCCCTTTTGGATTGTTTGGCGGCACGCTATCTCAACTCAAGGGTTACCGCCAACTAACCCTAAAGTCGCAACTTTCTATCTAGATTAACGGTATTCGCACCCGTCTAGTTGTGCGCGCTTGCCCGGATCTGGAATGTATCGAAGGTATACTCGGCTACCCGCCACCATAGATACTGGTCCGCGCGGAACGCGACCATCGCATCGTAGATCTTCTTAAATGCGGGGTTTTTCGCGGTCGTCTCTGTGTACAGCTCGTTTGAGGCCTTGTAGCTCGCTTCCATGATCTCCTGTGAAAAGGGATGCAATTTCGCACCTGCAACAACGAGGCGCTTCAGCGCTGCCGGATTGGACTGATCGTATTTCGCCTGCATCCAGCCGTTCGCCATGTCGGAAGCCGTGCGCACGATTGACTGATATGACTTCGGCAGCTCTTCCCATTTCTTCAGATTGATGAAGTGGTGGAGCATCGCGCCGCCTTCCCACCAGCCCGGATAATAGTAATAAGGCGCGACCTTCACGAAGCCGAGCTTCTCGTCGTCATAAGGCCCCACCCATTCGCAGGCATCCAGCGTGCCGCGCTCCAGCGAAGGATAAATGTCGCCGCCCGCGATCTGCTGCGGCACGACGCCGAGCTTCGCCATCGCCGCGCCCGCGAAACCGCCGATGCGCATTTTCAGGCCCTTCAGATCCGCGACGGTTTTGATTTCCTTACGGAACCAGCCGCCCATCTGGCAACCGGTATTGCCGGCCGGAAGCCCGTATACTTTGTACGACTTGTAGAAGTCGTTCATGAGTTCGATGCCGCCGCCGAAATACATCCATGCGTTTTGCATGCGGCTGTTCAGCCCGAAGGGCACGGCGGTCGCGAGCGCGAAGGTCGGGTCCTTGCCGAAGTAATAATAAGAGGCCGTCTGCGCCATCTCGACCGTGCCGTTAATCACGGCGTCGAGCGCCTGCAGGCCGGGAACGATCTCGCCCGGCGCAAATACTTGTATCTGGAATTTGTTGTCGGTCGCTTCCGCCACCGCCTTGGCGAAGGCTTCGGTCGCGCCGTAAATCGTATCGAGCGATTTCGGATAGCTCGATGTCAGGCGCCATTTGAGCGCGGGCATCGACTGCGCGATCGCGGGCGCCGCGATCGCGCTCGCGCTCGCGGCCAAGCCGCCGCCGGCAGCAAGGAACTTACGGCGCGCGATGCTCCTTCCATCCTGTTTCATGTTTCTTCCCCATCTTGTTGCTCTTATTCGATCACGATGCGCGGCGCGGCTCGCGCCGCCGCAACGCCCAATTGGTCGCGCACTTTTTCGGCAATCTCGCGGTAGATTTTCGCGTAGGGGCTGTCCGGCTTGGTCGCGACCACCGGCAAGCCAGCGTCGGAGGTTTCGCGGATCACAGGCTCCAGCGGCACCTCGCCGAGGAACGGCACCTGCAGGCGCGAAGCTTCCGCCTTCGTTCCGCCGTGGCTGAAAATTTCCGTGCGCTCGCCGCATTTCGGGCAGAGGAAATAGCTCATATTCTCGACGAGCCCGAGCACGGGAACGTCGACTCGCCGGAACATAGCGATGCCGCGGCGTGCGTCGACGAGCGCCAGGTCCTGCGGCGTCGAAACGATCACGGAGCCCGCGAGCGGCACTTGTTGCGCGAGCGTCAACTGCGCATCGCCGGTGCCGGGCGGCATGTCCACCACCATCACGTCAAGCTCGCCCCACTCCACCTCGCGCAGCATCTGCGTGATCGCCGACATCACCATCGGGCCGCGCCAGATCATCGGCGTTTCCTCGTCGACGAGAAAACCGATCGACATAATCTTCAGTCCGAATTTTTCGATCGGGATCAGCGTGCGCCCGCCGACCGCCTGCGGCCGCTCCTTGATCGCGAGGAGACGCGGGGCGGACGGCCCGTAAATGTCGGCGTCAAGCAAGCCGACCTTCAGGCCGAGGTCGCGAAGCCCAAGCGCGAGATTGACGGCGGTCGTCGACTTGCCGACGCCGCCCTTGCCGGACGCGACCGCGATGATTTTGCCGACGCCGGGAATGCTCGTGTTGCGCGGTCCGTGCGAATGGGCTTGCTGCTGCGGTGCGGGGCGAGGAGGAGCGCTTGCCGCGCCGCCCTTCTTTTCAGCCGTCAGTGCAACGAGAACCGAAGAGACACCCGGCATCGCCTTCACCGCCTGTTCCGCCGCCTTGCGCACGGGTTCCCAGGCCTGCGCTTCGGCCGCATCGACGGTGAGCGAAAAGAAAACTTTTCCGTCGGTCACCACGATCTCCGAGAGATTTTTGGATGCGGCAAGATCGCCGCCGTTCGGAGCCTTCACCGATTGCAGTCGCTCGCGGACCGCTTCTTTCGTTATTGCCATAACATCGTCCAATATCGCGGAATTTCGGCGCCACCATAAGCGCAGCGGAGATAGCGTCAATGCAAGCCATGCGGCAATTGCAGTTGACGAAGGCACCTCAAGAATGACCTATGGGGCGGAAATAGCGGGCGGCAAGCCCGCGACGCAAGACAGGGAGACGGACGACATGGCGAAGGTAGCTTTTCTGGGTTTGGGCGTGATGGGGTATCCGATGGCCGGACACCTCAAAACCAAGGGCGGCCACGAGGTCACCGTCTATAATCGCACCGCCACAAAAGCCGACCAGTGGGTGAAGCAGTTCGGCGGCAAAAGCGCGAAGACGCCGAAGGAAGCGGCCGAGGGCCAGGACTTCGTCATGGCCTGCGTCGGCAACGACAACGATCTCCGCGAAGTCATGCTCGGCAAGGACGGCGCGTTCCACGGCATGAAAAAAGGCGCGGTGCTGGTCGACCACACTACCGCCTCGGCGGAAATTGCGCGCGAGCTTTATGAGGGCGCGAAGAAGAACGGCTTCGATTTCGTCGACGCGCCGGTATCGGGCGGCCAGGCGGGTGCGGAGAACGGCGTGCTCACCGTGATGTGCGGCGGCGACCAGGGCCCGTTCGAGCGGGCCGAAAAGGTGATCATGTCCTACGCCAAGGCCTGCAACCTGATGGGCAAGCCGGGCGCGGGGCAGCTCGCGAAAATGGTGAACCAGATTTGCATCGCCGGCCTCGTGCAGGGGCTCGCGGAAGGTCTGCACTTCGCGATGAAGGCCGGGCTCGACATCGAGAAATTGATCGCGACGATCTCGAAGGGCGCCGCGCAATCGTGGCAGATGGAAAACCGCTACAAGACGATGGCGGCGGGAAAATTCGATTACGGCTTCGCCGTCGACTGGATGCGCAAGGATCTAGGCATTTGCCTCGCCGAAGCGCGGCGGAACGGCGCGCACCTCCCCGTGACGGCGCTTGTCGATCAATTCTATTCGGAAGTGCAGAAGATGGGCGGCAAGCGCTGGGATACGTCAAGCCTGATCGCGCTGCTCAATCGCTAACATTCAGACCCCCATCCTGAGGAAGCCACCGAAGACGGCTGTCTCGAAGGATGAGGCCCGTGAATCACGGATGGACCCTTCGAGACGGCCAGCTTCGCTGGCCTCCTCAGGGTGAGGATTAAGCCCCCGCGCTCGGGCGCGCCGAGATTTCGGCATGCCAGCGCTTCACGTTCGCGAACTCGTCGGGAATTGCGAGCTTCGCCGGCTTCATGAAATCGACCGAAACGAGGCCGGTGATGTCCGCGACCGTGAAGCGGTCTAGGGCGGCGAAGCGGCGGTTCGCGAGTTCGCGGTCGAAGATTTCCAGAAATTCGAACACGCGCGGGCGGTTCGCTTCCGCCCAGGCCGCGACCTGCGGCTTTTCCATCTCGGCCATCGCAGGATGCGTGTGGCGGAAGACTGCCTGCACGTAAGTATAGAGCCCGTGCTCCAGGCGCCGATTCCACATCTCGATTTTCGCCACTTCGAGCGCATCGCGGCCCAGCAAATTCGGCTCCGGATGCAGCATCTCGAAATAACGCGAGATCGCCATCGTCTCCGAAATCACCGTGCCGTCGTCGAGCACCAGAACCGGCACGCGCGCCATGGGATTCACTTTCAGGAATTCCGGATCCTTCTGCTCCAGCTTCCCGAGATCGACCGGCACCTTCGGAACGTCGAGGCCCTTCTCGGCGAGGAAGATGCGCACACGCCGCGGACTGGGCGCGCGGCCGCCGTCATACAGCTTCATCTCGCTCCTCCCCGCTCCGCGGCCGCGTAGCCTAAGTCGCGGCGCCACGGCGAAAAATCCCCCGGCCGGAAAGCCGATTTAGAACTCATTAACCATATTCCTGAGCCCGCTGTTAACCACCCTCCGGCAATCGTTCCTTAGTCATTTCGGTCGGCGGATCAACATCATGACTGGGCATAAGGCCCGGGGCGACGAACGCGCGGCAGACGCTGCGCGGGCCGCCCATGAACAAAGATTAAAGCTCAATCGCAGCGTCCGCGAGACGCGCGATGCGCTGACCTCGGCCACGGGATTGAAGCCCGCCTACGACCATGAGCTCCTGAAGCTCTATGCGGAACACCGGCTTGGGGGCTCGTTCGCTCTTTATCTTCTCGTCTCGCTCGTCGGCCTCGCCTCCAGCCTCTGGACCGGCGGTTACCAGGCACTGATCTGGACATTCCTCGCGCTCACCATCCATTCGCTGAACATCGCCGCCTGCCGCCGATTCATGAAGGCGCCGGTCAACATGGAGACGCAGCGGCACTTCCGGATCATCTTCATCCTTCTCGATTTCCTGTTCGGCATTTCCTGGGTGTTGAACATCAATGTGCTCGTCGATGTCGGACAGCAGGGCGCGGGCGATTTTTCGCTGTTCGCGATGCTCTTGGTCGTCGCGGTCTTTTCCATGCTTGCCGCGAGCGTTCCGCCCGCCGTTTACGCTTCCACCATGCCGGTCGCGGGCATGGTCGTGATTCAATATCTTCTCCGCGGAAAGCCGCAGGACCTTGTGCTCGCGGGACTCACCGCGGGCGCGGAGGCCTATTTCGTCATGGTCGCGAATCGTTTGCACCAGTCGGCGATCTCGGCGCTGGAGGCGCGCAGCCAGCTCGACGACCTGATCGGCGAGATGGAGCAGGCAAAGGCGAAATCGGAGGAAGTCGCGCGGCGCGCGGAAGCGGCAAATCTCGCGAAGTCGCGCTTCCTCGCGCAAATGAGCCACGAGCTGCGCACGCCGCTGAACGCGATTTTGGGTTTTTCCGAAGTGATGAAGAATCAGCTCCTGGGCGCGCACGCCGTTCCCGTCTATGGCGAGTATGCCGGCGACATTCACGACTCCGGCCAGCATCTTTTGAATCTCATCAACGAAATTCTCGATCTCTCGCGCATCGAGGCCGGACGCTACGAGCTGAACGAGGAAGCCGTGAGCCTCGTGCATGCCGCGGAGGAATGCCATCATCTTCTGAAGTTGCGCGCGGGGAGCCGCGGCGTCACCATTCACGATCTGTACGAGCCCGCGCTGCCGAAGCTGTGGGCGGACGAGCGCGCGGTGCGGCAGATCTGCCTCAATCTTCTTTCCAACGCGATCAAGTTCACGCCGCAGGGCGGCGAAATCTGGATCAAGGCCGGCTGGACGGCGTCGGGCGGACAATATCTTTCCGTGCGCGATACCGGACCGGGGATTCCGGAGGAAGAAATCTCCGTCGTACTTTCGTCTTTCGGCCAGGGCTCGAACGCGCTGAAAAGCGCCGAGCAAGGTGCGGGGCTTGGGCTTCCGATCGTGAAGGGGCTGATCGATCTGCATGGCGGAAGCTTCACGTTGCGATCGAAATTGCGCGAAGGGACGGAAGTGATCGTCACCTTCCCGGCCGAACGCGTAATGACGGCGCTCCCGCCGGTTGGCGAAACCTCCACGCAGCCCGAAATGCCGGATTACCAGAAATCGCGCGACCCGCTCGCGCAAAGTGCCTAAAGAGAAGGAAATTACCTGTGAGTTCCGATCGTCCGCTTTGGTTAGTTGTCGCAGCCCTTGGTGTATCCGTGCTGGCGCTCGCCATCCGTCACGAGCAGGGGACGATCGCCGGTATCGAGCTCAATTCGTTCGCGGCGCTGGTCACCGGCGTGGTGCTGATTTTCATGGTGTTCGGCGCAATCTCGGCGCTCCTCTATCACCGCCTCGGCCAGACGCTGCGCGCGGGCGTGTTCTGGCTTTCGGTCGCGGGGCTCGCGGTCGCGGGCTACAATTATCGCTTTGAGATCGAATCCGGCGGAACGCGCGTACTCGCGGGGTTGTTTCCCGGCATTCCCTTCGCGAAGCTGGGCTCGGACCGCGCCGTCGAAGTCGCGCGCGCACACCAGGGCGACTTCAACATCCGCGGCGAGGTGAACGGTACGCGCGTCGCGATGCTGGTCGACACGGGCGCGTCGAGCGTAGTGCTCACCGCGGAGGCGGCAAAGGCCGCGGGCCTGCCGGTCGAACTTCTGAAATACGACGTTCCCATTGAGACTGCCAACGGCCGCGGCAAAGCGGCCTCGGTCGTACTCGACAAGATCGCGGTCGGAAACATTCAGGAGCGGCGCGTGCCCGCGCTCGTCACCGCGCCCGGAGACCTGAAGACGAGTCTACTCGGCATGAGCTTTTTGAGCCGGCTCGAATCGTTCGAGGTACGCGGCGAGCGGCTCGTGATGCACGCAAAGCGGCTGGCGCAGTAGAACAAAACCGTTTCGCACTAGATTTTTCATGCGAGAACCAACCGTCGTCATGCCCGGCTTTATGCCGGGCATCCACGCCTTTTTTGCAGCGCGGTTTTCAAGGCGTGGATGCCCGCAACAAGTGCGGGCATGACGGCGGAATGCAATACAATTTTACTGAAAACCGTTAGGCAGCGCTTCGAGCGAGTTCACGATCGCCATCGCGCACGAAGGCGAGCGCTTCGCGGAGAACCGCGACGCCCGCGCCGGGCTTCACCGCTTCTGTCGCGAGATGGCGGCGGTACAGCCGCGCCCCCGGCTGACCGCGAAACAGCCCGAGCAGGTGCCGCGTGATGCTGTTCAGCCGCGCGCCTTCCGACATCGCGCGCTCGATATACGGAAACAGTTTTTCGACCGCCATCTTCAGGTCGCGGACCGGCGGCGGCACACCGAAGATTTCGGGATCGGCGGCGAGCAGCTGGCCGGGATTTTCGTACGCCGCGCGGCCCATCATCACACCGTCGACATGCGCGAGATGCGCTTTCGCTTCCGCGATGCTCATGATGCCGCCGTTCAAAATCACGGGGAAGTTTCCGAAACGCTCTTTTAGCCGACAGACGCGCGCGTGATCGAGCGGCGGGACGGTACGGTTCTCCCGCGGGCTCAGACCTTCAAGCCAGGCCTTGCGCGCGTGCACGATCAGCGCATCGCCGCCTGCCCCGATGACGATATCGGCGAAATGATCGAGCGATTGTTCCATATCCTGATCGTCGACGCCGAGGCGGCATTTCACCGTGACGGGAATTTTCACCGCGCGCTTCATGGCCGTCACGCATTCGCCGACGAGTTTCGGCTCACGCATGAGGCAAGCCCCGAAACGCCCCTCCTGCACGCGGTCGGAGGGGCAGCCAACATTCAGATTGATTTCGTCATAGCCGAAATCCGCGCCGATCCTTGCGGCATCCGCGAGCTTTTCGGGATCGCTCCCGCCGAGCTGCAGAGCGACCGGATGCTCCTCCGGATCGAAGCCCAAGAGCCGCTCGCGCGGGCCGTGAATCACGGCATCCGCCGTGAGCATCTCGGTATAGAGCAGCGTATTTTTCGTCAGCAGCCGATGGAAGAACCGGCAGTGGCGGTCGGTCCAGTCCATCATCGGCGCCACGCTGAAGCGGGCTGCCGGAAGATGCTTATCGCGCGAATATATGTTCATGGCGTTCAGATACGCCATGGCGCGCCTTTCGGCTACCTGCCGAAGCAATTGAAATTGCTGAGAAATTTTGCCTCTAGTAGGCCGATTTCAGCATAGTGGCGATATCCGCCGGTGTATCGGCGACCTTCACGCCCGCCTTTTCCAGCGCCGCGCGTTTCGCGCCATAGCCGCCCTTCCCGCCGCTCACGATTGCGCCCGCATGGCCCATCTTCTTGCCCGGCGGCGACGAGCGGCCAGCGATAAACGAAACCACCGGCTTCTTCATCGTCTTCGCGTATTCGGCGGCCTCTTCTTCCATCGCGCCGCCGATCTCGCCGACGAGAACGACAGAGTCGGTGCGGTCGTCCTTATCCAAGGCTTCGAGTGCGTCGCGTGTCGTGGTGCCGATGATGGGATCGCCGCCGATGCCGATGAAGGCCGACTGGCCGAGCTTCGCGCGCGTGAGGTTGAGGCAGATCAACGTCCCCAGGCTGCCGCTTCGCGAAATCACGCCCACGCGGCCCGGCATGAAGACGCTCGGATTGTGACCCGGCATGATGCCGACAAAGCCCTCGCCCGGAGTGACGATTCCCGCCGTGTTCGGGCCGACGATGCGGCTTTCCGAATTCCTCAACCGGGCGAAAATCTGCAACACATCGTGGCTCGGGATGTGCTCGGTGAGCACGACGATGGTTTTGATCCCGGCATCGATCGCGTCAATAATCGCGTCCTTCGCCATCAAGGGCGGGATGAAGATCACCGACATGTCGCAGGGCCGCTGCTTCGCCGCTTCGACCGCCGTGCCGTAGACCGGAACGCCGAGATGCTTCTCGCCCGCGCGCTTGGGGTTCACGCCGCCCACGACCTCGGTGCCGCACTCCATCATCTTCTCGGCCCAGAACGTGCCCTGCTTGCCGGTGATGCCTTGCACCAGAACCTTTTGACCGCGCCGGTAAATCATTTCGCTGCCTCGATTGCGGCCTTCACCGCGTCTTCCATCAGATCGTAGGGCTCGATGCCGAGCCGTTCCTTCACGAGCTTCACGGCCTCCTTTTCGCCGGTGCCGTGAATGGAGAAGAATACGGGGACGGCCGGGTTCAATTTCTCCCACGCCTTCACGACGCCTTCGGCCATCACGTCGGTGCGCGCGAAGGCGCCGCAGAAATTGATCACGAGGCTTTTTACGCCGGGATTGGAGAGAACGAGATCGAGCGCAATTTCGGATTTCGTATAGGCCTCGCCGCCGATCTCGAGAAAATTCGCTGGCTTTCCGCCGAAATGGTCGATCACGTCCATCGTGGTCATCGTCAGCCCGGCGCCGTTCGCAAGCACGCCGACATTGCCGTCGAGCTGGATGAATTTGAGGCCCACGTCAGCGCCGCGCTTTTCGAGCGCGGTCATCTGCGGGGGCGCAGCGACCTTGGCGAGATCGGGCTTGCGCACGGCGGAAGCGTCGTCGAGCACGAATTTGCAATCGAGCGCGATCACGCGCCCGTCCTTCAGGACCGCGAGCGGATTGATCTCGACGAGCTCCGCGTCATTTTCGGAAAACGCCTTGTAGAGCTTCACCAGAATATCCGCAACCGCCGCGGAGGCCGCGCCGAGATCGAGGCCTTTCAGAAGCGTTGCCGCGTCCGCCGCGCCGAAGCCGCGATCGATATCGACGATATGCCGCCGGATCGCCGCAGGCTTTTTCTCCGCCACTTCCTCGATGTCCATGCCGCCTTCGGTGGAGAACAGAATGAGCGGGCTGCGGCTTGTCACGTCCGTGAGCACCGCCGCGTAAAGCTCGCGCTCGATGGGGCAACGCTCCTCGACAAGCACCTGCTCGACGCGGCTGCCGCCGATCGTCATGCCGACGATCTGGCGCACGGCGGCCGCGCCTTCTTCCGGCTTGTCGGCCATCTTGATGCCGCCGGACTTGCCGCGCTTGCCGGCCGGCACCTGCGCCTTCACCACCGACGGGCCGATATTGCGCACGGCGGCCGCCGCTTCTTCCGGGGTCTTGCAGATCGTGCCGCGCGGCGTCGGAATGCCCGCGGGCTGAAGCACGCTGCGCTTGGCAGCGTATTCCTCGAGATTCATCGTTGTCGCTTTCTATTTCCCGTATTTCGCCCAGTGCGGCCCGAACAGCGCTTCCTCGCTCGGCTTGTCTTCCGGGATCGGCGTCACGAGATGGGTGATGTTGAGGAAGTGCCTGTAGTTCAGGTTTTCCGAGATCGAGTTCTTTTGCCATGAGCCGCAGCCCATGGTCAGCGTAAACTCGAGGCCGCTGTCGAAGCCGCCGCCATTGCCGAAAGTGTGCGCGAAATTGATCAGCACTCGGACGACCGGCAGTTCTTCCGCAAGCTCGCGGGCGCGCGCCATGTTGGTGGTGTGCAGGCCCATGGAATGACCCTTGCCCTGGAAATCGAGAATTTTGCGGATGGTCTCCTTCGCCGCCTTGAAATCGGAGGCGCGATAGACGGTGAGCACGAGCGCAAGCTTCTCGCCGGAGAGCGGATAGCCGCGGCCGATGCCGGTTTCCTCCACCATGAGGAATTTCGATTTCGCCGCTTCCTCGGGAAGACCGAATCCCTTCACGAGCACCGGCATGTCGCGCGCGATCAGGTGGCGGTTGAGCTTTCCGTTCTTCCAAAGCTCGTTGACGACATTCGCTTTCTTTGACGGATCAACCAGATAGCCGCCTGCCCGCTTCAGCGCCTCGATCGCCTTGTCGTAAACGGCGTCGACGATCACGACCGAATTTTCGGACGAGCAGGACGTCGCGTTGTCGAAGGTTTTGGACGCGCAGATTTTCTTCGCCGCGTCGTCGAGATTCGCGGTCTCGTCGATAATCACGGGGACGTTGCCAGCGCCGACGCCGATCGCAGGCGTGCCGCTCGAATAGGCGCGGCGCACGTTATCCTGCGAGCCGGTGACCACCACGAGATCCACCGCCTCCATGAGCGCCTGGGTCGTATCCTTGGTGACCGGCGACGGAAGGATTTGCACGAGGTCTTCCGGCAGGCCGATTTGCGCGAGCGCCTTCCGCATATATTCGACGGTGAGCCCCGTGGTGCGGTAGCCAAGCGGCGACGGCGCGACAATTACGGCGTTGCGGCCCTTGATCGCCATCATCGTCTTGTTCACGGGCGTCGCGCCCGGATTGGTCGACGGCGTCACGATACCCACAACGCCGATCGGCTTCGCGAACTTCACGATACCGCGCTTGTCGTCCCGTTCGATCTCGCCGACTGACTTCACGCGCAGGAGGTCGCGCAGCGTGCCGAAGGTCTTGCGCTGTTTCTTGATGATCTTGTCCGGCACGTTGCCGAGACCGGTGTCCTGCACCGCGAGTTCGGCAAGTTCCTTCGCATGCTCGGGCTTATAGAGCGACCAGGCAACCGCGCGGACGGCCTCGTCGACGCGCGCCTGATCGGCTTCGGCGAAGGCTTCCTGCGCGATACGGGCCTTTCGCATGAGATCAGCCGCGATTTGCTGCGCGGGCGATTTCTGGTTCGGCATTTCCACGACGACACTCATGGCTAACTCCATCTCCTCGTTCAATCCGTCATCTTTAAGTGACGGCTGTATTTTTCGCGACTTGCGGCGCGGATTGCGGGGCAACAAAACGCTCGCCCGGCCTCATTCTTAACGCGAGCACCGCGCCAATTAAAAGCATCGCCAGCGACCCGATAAAAGGAACGTCCCAGCGCCCCGAAAGGTCGATCGCATAGCCGAACACGACCGGGGAAATAATGCCGGCCATACCGAAGCCGAAATTCATGAAACCGCTCGCGGCTCCCGAGAATTCGGGTGCGATATCCATCGGGGTGGCCCAGATCGGCGCCACGATCAGCTCCGAGAAGAAGAACGCTCCGGAGAGGAACAGTGCGACCATGTTGAGATCGTGAATAAAGACAATCGGCAGCATGCAGCAGAACGATCCAAGAAAGCCGAGCACGATCACGGTTATACGCGCTTTGCCGACATCGCCGGTTTTCTTGAGGATGCGATCGCTCAGGAGCCCTCCCACCGTATCGCCGACCACGCCTGCGAAAAATACGCCAGCGGCAAACAGCGCCGAGGCTTTGATCTTCAAATTGTATTCGTGAAGGAAGAAAGACGGCAGCCAATTAAGATAGAGCCAAAGAATCCAACCGTAGCAGAAGTCCGTGAGCGTGACCGGCAGGATTCGCATGAAGAGCGGGCCCCAGGGAATCGATTTGCGCGCCGCCGCAACATTCGCCGGCGGAAGGCCTTCGAGCTCTTCGTTCGTGATCTGCGGGTGATCGCGCGGATCGTCCCGAAAATAGAGCCACCATAAAAGCGACCAGACCAAGCTCGCCGCCCCCAGAACGAAGAAGGAGACACGCCAGGAAAAGGCGACGATGAGCGCTGCGATCAACGGCGGCGAGATTGCGTTACCCAGACGCGAAAAAGCGTGCGTGATACCCTGCGCCCAGCCGCGCTGATCGGGACGCATCCAGCTCGACAGCGCGCGGGTCGCCGTCGGAAACGCGGGGCCTTCGCCAATGCCGAGCGCGAGCCGCGCGAGAAAGAGCGACAGCAGTCCACCTGCAATGCCGGTCCAGATCGTCGATACGGCGACGATCAGCGAACAAATGAAAAGGCCCTTCCGCGGCCCCAGCCGGTCGCCGAACCAGCCGCCAGCGATCTGGAAGAACGCATAAGGATAGGCAAAGGCGGAAAATGCGATCCCGAGCTCCGTTGCGGTGAGCCCTAGATCCTGCTGCATGACAGGCGCCGCGGTCGATATGTTCACGCGATCGATGTAGAAAACGAAATACATCAGGCATGAGATGAGCAGCACCAAGCGGGACGCTTGTCTGTGCACCAATTGCATGTTTTGTCCTCCCGGCGGAATTATTCTGAGCCGCGAGTCATGTTTTCACGGCCGTTGGCTTTTCAGCATGGTGCACGATGCACTCGCCGTCACAAAATTGATAATTTGCATCGTCGCCATTCGCGACGTTTATCATCGGAAACACCGGCACCGCTGCGACAAATGGTCTGACGAACAATCTGTTCGTCAGACCAGAATCGCATTTGCGATGAATCGGCGTCCCCGGCTATGCGGTCGCCAGATAATGGGCCCGCAATTTTTGAATAAAGGGCAGCAGCAGCACAATAACCGTGAAGGCCACGATCGTTCCGGAAATCGGGCGCGTAAAGAATACCGTCCAGTCGTTGCTGAAGCTGATCATCGTGTTCATGAAGTTGTCTTCCGCGATCGGCCCGAGAATGACGCCCAGCACCAGCGGGGCGATCGGAAATTTCAGCCGCTCGAAGCCATAACCGATAACGCCAAAGGCGATGATCAGCCACAGATCCGTAATGTTGTTGCGGATCGAAAGCGCGCCAATGAAGCAGAGCGTCAACACGTAAGCGGACACGACAGCTTCGGGAAAGTCGAGAATTTTAATCAGCGGCTTGATGGCGAGATAGCCGATCGCGCACATCAGGAACAGCCCGAGGAAGATCGACGCGAAAATCGTGTAAACCATCGGCGCCGAGGTTACGAGCACCTGCGGGCCGGGTTGTATTCCGTGCAGCATGAAGGCGCCCAGCATGACGGCAGTCGCTCCGCTGCCGGGAATTCCGAGCGCTAGCAAATGGACAAGCGCGCCACCGACCGAAGCGGTCGCCGCCGCTTGCGGGGCAATCACGCCTTCGGCGACGCCGGTACCCATCTCCTTTCTGCGTTTTCCGAACCGCGCTTCGATACCGTAGCTCACAAACGAAGCAATGGTGGCGCCCGCCCCCGGCAACAGGCCGATCAGATCCCCGACCACGGAGGAGCGGAAAAACATGCCCTTAACTTCCTTCAGCTCCTTCCAGGTCGGCAATTCCGTACGCGCGTTCTTGATCTTCTCGATCGGCTGCGTGGCAAAGCCGGTTTCAAGCCGCGTCAAGACTTCGCCGACGCCGTAGGCACCGACCATCACGACGAGAAATTCGATGCCATCGGCCAGAATCGGCGAGCCGAACGTAAAGCGCGGCGCCCCATAGATCGGATCGACGCCGACGGCCGAGATCAGAATCCCGACGCTCATGCTGATGAAAGCGTTCGCGAGCGAACCCTTCCCGATCGCAACCACGCTCAAAAGGCCGAACATCACGATCACGAAATATTCCGGCGAGGAGAAGCTAAGCGCGAATTTGGCGAGCGGTTCCGTGAGCGCGACCATAACGATGGCGGAGAGAAGTCCGCCGCCAAGCGCCGCCACCAGTGTCCAGCCGAGCGCCTTGGCGGGCTTGCCCTTGCGGCCCATCGTGTAGCCGTCCCACAACATCGGAACGTCGATGGGTTCCCCGGGTATTTTGAACAGGATTGCCGTGAATGCGCCGCCGTAGGTGCCCGATACGTACATGGCGCCGAGCAGAATGATCGAGGCGGTGACATCCATCTGGTAGGTGAAAGGAAGCGCGAGCGCAACGCCCATCACGAGCGTGAGACCAGGTAACACGCCGATCAGAAGCCCAATCACGATGCCGAAAAAGAGTAACGTCAGATGAACGGGGCTTAGACAAGCGACGAAGCCGTGCGTGAGCTGAATGAGAATGTCAGTCATGGGCGATTACCACAGGCTCGGAATTTTGAAGAACACGTCTGTGGCCATCGCGAACGGCTCGACGCCGCGCGGCAACGAAACGTAGGCGATTCGCAAAAATAAAATTCCCGTCAGCAACGTCACAACCGTGCTGGTGAGCCACACGGTTCCATGCCGCCAAAATCCTCCGACATACATGAAGGCGACAAGGAAGAGGAACGTTCCGAAGATAAAGCCGAGATACGGAAGCAGCACGGCGTAAATCGCCATTAGAACAATCCCGCCAATTAGCATCCGCGGATAGACGGGAGTTTTCTGTACGGGTTCCTCCTCTTCCCGCTCGAACGCTTCGATCAATCCCGTGGCATCGCGGTTGCCGACGATGATTCGGCGCACGATTTCGAACAAACAGGACGCGGCCAGCAATAGGATAGCAAGCTTCGGCCACGCTCCCGGCCCGAGCGAACCGGGCCGGGGCGTGTACTCGATCATCGTCGCGTACCAATACAGGCCGGACGCAATCGCGAGTCCCGCGATGTAAGGGAGGATCGAACGGAAGAGGGTCTTGTCCATTACAATACCCGCCTCAGTTCGTCGCGAGCGTCTTTTTCATGTCTTCGAGCTGCTGCTTCACGAAAGCTGGCGCGTGCGCCGAATCCTCCCAGCTGTTCGGGTCGCAGTACTGATCCTCCATGAACTTCTTGTACTCGGGCGAGTCGTAGACTTTCTTCAGCGCGTCCGAGAGTTTCTTGACAATTTCCGGTGGCGTGCCCGAACGCACAACGATAGAGCGAAACTGCGGCAGCGCCACTTTATAGCCGAGCTCATAGGACGCCGGAATATCCTTGAACCTGTCGAGCCGCTTCTCGCCGAACAGGAGAATCGGCCTCATCTGCTTGCCGTTCAGGAACTGCGCGACGTCGCCCGCTTGCTCGTAGAGCGCGTCGGCGTGACCGCCGAGAATCGAGACATAGCGCTCGCTTGGCTTCGAGAACGGCACTTGCACAACATTGATGCCGGCTTTCGCAAGCACGGAAAGCGAAAAGTCGTCGACGCTGCCGAAGCCGAGGGTCGCGACCTTCAGCTTGCCCGGATTGGCCTTGGCTTCCTTTTCGAAGTCGGCCCAGGTCTTGAACGGGCTGTCCTGCTTCACAAAGATGAACGAAGGCACCTTCATCATCACCGCGACTGGCGTGATGTCGTCCATCGTCCAACGCGGCGTCTTGCCGGCGAGCAGTGCATGGCTGTCGGCAATGTAAATCGCCATGGAGTAACCGTCGGGGGGCGATGCCAAGAGTTTCGCCATGCCGGTCGCGCCGGTGCCGCCCGGCACGTTCACAACCGGAATCCCCTGACCCAGCATCGGCTCCATTAATTTGCTGATGAGGCGGGCCAATTGGTCGGCGCCGCCGCCGGGGCCCCACGGCACGATCAGTTCGATCGGCCGCTCCGGATAGCCAGCCGCCGTTGCCTTGCCGCCAAAGAGAAAGAGTGTGCCGCACAGCGCGATCGCCAGAAAAACGGCGAATCGGCCCGCGACAGAGCGAGTCGAATGCAAAAGTTTCATTGTTCCTCCCGAGAACTCTTTATTGTTTATGCCTTTGCCGCGGGGATTTTAGATACCCACTGCGGCATGGTGGACGTTTTTTCTAATGGTGCACGATGCAGCAATCGTGACAAAATTGATAATCTGCATCCATATCATTCGCGGAATTTATCATTGAATCAAGACCTCGACATCGCACTTCTGCGTACTTTTGTCGCCATCGTCGATACCGGCGGGATCACATCGGCGGGGAAAAAAGTCGGCCGTACGCAGCCGGCGGTCACGCATCAAATCAAACGGCTGGAAAACGCGGTCGGCCGAACGCTGTTCGGCGAGAACCGCCGGCAGCTCGTGCTCACGCCCGACGGCGAAGTGCTCCTGGAATTCGCACGCACGATTCTGCGGCTGAACGACGAAGCGCGCGGCCGCTTCTCGCAGCCCGGTATCGCCGGGCATGTGACCTTGGGTACGCCGGATCTCTACGCTGCGTATTTATTACCCGAAGTGCTGGAAAACTTTTCGCGCGCGCATCCCAACGTTGAAATCCATTTGCGGTGCACTCGGAGTGTTCACCTGCATGCGGCGCTGGAGCGCGAGGAACTCGATATCGCACTCATGACCAACCAGCCTGACTTCCGGCGCGGCGAAGTGATCCGGCACGAGCCGGTGGTCTGGGCCGCGAGCCTGAGCGGGACGCAAGAAGTGCGAAGGCCGTTGCCGCTCGCCGTCCTTCCGCAAGGCAGCGTTTATCGGCAGCTTGCGATCGATGCCCTGAATGCCGCCGGCCTTCCGTGGGCGATCCGCTCGATTTGCGACAGCTTCGCGGGTTTGCAGGCGGCGGTTCTCGCGGGGATCGCGGTTTCGGCATTTCCCCGTTGCACGATCACGCCCAACATCCGCGTGCTCAATAAAGCGGACGGATTGCCGGATCTACCGGCAATCGAAATGGTACTGCATCGCAAGGAACAGGGCGTGTCCGACGCGGCCGAGCAGCTTGCACGTTATCTGGCGCGCGAATTGGGAAATATCTCCGCTCCGGCCGAAAAATAAGTGGCCGCGCATCGCTGCGCGGCCACTCCATTCGAGTTTTTTCTCAGGCGACCTTCTGCGGCCGCATGTCCTCACGTTTGATCCCGGCGACGACAACGGGCTTCTTCATCGCGTCGCGGCGGAACGGCTCGCCGAGCTCCTGATTGAGCAAGACTTCGATGAAGGTGGTCTCGCCCTTCTTTTGCGCTTCGCAAGCATCCTGCAGCGCCTGCGTCAGCTCTTGCGGCGTCTTCACGGTGACGCCCTTCAAGCCGCAGCCCTGCGCGACTTTTGCGTAGCTCAGATGCGGATCGAGCTCGGTGCCGACAAAATTGTTGTCGTACCAGAGAATCGAATTCCGCTTTTCCGCGCCCCATTGATAGTTGCGGAAGATGACCATCGTAATGCCCGGCCACTCCTTGCGGCCGATCGAGCTCATTTCGTTCATGGAGATGCCGAAGGCACCGTCGCCCGCGAAGCCGACGCAAGGCATGTCGGGGTTGCCGATCTTCGCGCCAATGATCGATGGAAAGCCGTAACCGCATGGGCCGAACAGGCCGGGAGCGAGATATTTCCGGCCTTTCTCGAACGTCGGGTAAGCGTTGCCGATGGCGCAGTTGTTGCCGATATCGCTCGAGATGATGGCGTCGCGCGGCAAGCCGGCCTGGATCGCGCGCCACGCCTGACGCGGCGACATGCGGTCGCTGTCACGCTTGCGCGCTTCCGCATTCCAGTTGGTGCCCGGATCGTCTTCCTCGTGATCCATGCTGGAAAGCGTCTGCAACCATTTGGATTTCGTTGAGTGGATCAGCGCCTTGCGTTCATCGCGCCCTGCATTGCCCGCCGCTGGGGCGAGCTTTGCGAGGATCGCTTTCGCGACGAGCTTGGCGTCGCCGCAGATGCCCACCGTAACGGGCTTCGTGAGGCCGATGCGATCAGGATTGATGTCGACTTGAATCACTTTCGCGTTCTTCGGCCAGTAGTCGATGCCGTAACAGGGCAGGGTTGAGAACGGATTGAGCCTCGTGCCGAGCGCGAGCACGACATCCGCCTTCGATACAAGCTCCATCGCGGCCTTCGAGCCATTATAGCCGAGCGGGCCGACGGCGAGGCGATGGCTGCCGGGGAAGCTATCGTTATGCTGGTAGTTGTTGCAGACCGGCGCATCGAGTTTTTCGGCGAGCGACGCGCAATCCTCGATCGCGTTCGCAAGCACGACGCCCGCACCCGACAGAATCGCGGGAAATTTTGCTTCCGACAAAAGTTTCGCGGCTTCCGCGATCGCTTTTTCGCCGCCCGCCGGACGCTCGAAATCGACGATCGCCGGAAGGTTGATGTCGATCACCTGCGTCCAGTAATCGCGGGGAATGTTGATCTGCGCGGGTGCGGAGAGGCGTTTCGCTTTCGAAATCACACGGTTCAATACTTCAGCGACGCGCGAGGGATCGCGCACTTCTTCCTGGTAGCAGACCATGTCGCGGAAGAGCGCCATCTGTTCGACTTCCTGAAAACCGCCCTGCCCGATCGTCTTGTTCGCCGCCTGCGGCGTGACAAGCAGCATCGGCGTGTGGTTCCAGTACGCGGTCTTGATCGCAGTGACGAAACCGGTGATGCCCGGTCCGTTCTGCGCGATCGCCATTGCCATCTTGCCGGTCGAACGCGTGTAACCGTCGCAGATCAGGCCGCCGTTCGTTTCGTGTGCGACGTCCCAGAAGGTGATGCCAGCTTTCGGGAACAAATCCGAGATCGGCATGAAGGCCGAGCCGATAATGCCGAAAGCGTGTTCGATGCCGTGCATCTGCAAAACTTTTACGAAGGCTTCTTCCGTCGTCATCTTCATGGGTCGCGTCCTTTACCGTTCGAGCTCACGCCGCGAAATATTCGGGGAATGTTTGAGGCGGGGAGGAAATTGCACGGCTTTCAGGTTTGATGCAACGGATATTTCGTTATACTGTAAAATACATTCCATTTTTCGGAATTTATGCTACGGTTGCCGTATGAATGAGCTTTTCGGAGTGCTGAAACCTCTAGGCTTGCTGGAAGCTGTCGCCGGCGCGCAGCATCCGGCGACACTCGCGGAGCTTTCGGCCAGTATGAACGTGCCGAAGCCGACGATGCACCGCTGGCTCGGCTCGCTCGAAAATGCAGGCCTAGTACAACGAACGCCGGACGGCCGCCGCTACGAGCTTGCTTCACGCGCATCGAAACTCGCGTTTTCGATCTTGTCGAATAAGCCCGCGGGCGCAATCCGGCACGAAATCCTCCTTCGCGTGGTGCAGGAAGTCGGCGAGTCCTGCAATCTGACGGTTCTGGAGGGAACGCAGGTCACCTATCTCGATCGCGTTGAATCGAAGTGGCCGCTTCGAATCACGTTTCAACAGGGGTCGAAGGTCCCAGCCTATTGCTCGGCGAGCGGCAAGCTATTTCTCGCATTGCTGCCGCCCGCGAAACGCGATCTCATTTTGCGCGACCTGAAACTCGAGCGGCAGACGGAAAACACCATTACCGAGAAATCGGAATTAATCAGAGAACTGAAACAAATCCGGCAGGACGGCTACGCGCTCGACCGTGAAGAGTTTTTGGCGGGCCTGATCTGCCTTGCCGTTCCGATTTTCCAGAAGAAGGGCCGCTTGCGCTCCTGTGTCGCAGCGCTCGCGATCCAGGCGCCGGTGACGCGGCTGTCGCATCCCGAAATCCTGACCAAGCTTCCCGTGCTGCAAGACGCGGCCGAGGCACTTGCCGCGACACTGAACGACTAGGCACTCGCTTGCAACAACAAACCAAAATTTTTCCGAAACTCGACGCGCTGGAAGCGGCCGCCCGGAGCAAGGGCCGCTTGTCGGTCGCCGTTGCCTATCCCTGCTCGGCGGATTCGCTCGCCGCGGCGCTTGCCGCGCGCGAAGCCGGCGTGATTGAGCCCATCCTTGTGGGGCCGCGCCAACGAATCCAGGCTACGGCGGACGCGTTGAAGGCAAGCATCGCGGACCTTCGGCTGATCGAGACCGAAGACGATCCGATCGTGGCTTCCCGCAAGGCTGTCGCCGTCGCGGGAGCAGGCGAAGCGAATGCGATCATGAAGGGATCGCAGCATACGGACGAGCTGATGGGCGCGGTCGTGGCGCGCGACGCCAACATGCGAACCGCCAAGCGCATGAGCCACGTTTTCTGGTTCGATCTCCCGGCCTATCACAAGCCGCTTATGGTGACGGACGCAGTCGTGAACATCGCCCCCGCGCTGAAGGACAAGGTCAGCATTCTTGAGAACGTGATCGCTTTCGCGCATGCCATCAAACTGCCGAATCCGAAAATCGCCCTCCTCTCCGCGGTCGAATACGTCAATCCGAACATCGCTTCGAGCGTGGATGCGGGCGAACTCGTGAAGATGGGAAAGAGCGGACAGTTCAACGGCGCAATTGTCGACGGGCCATTCGGCTTCGACAACGCGATTTCGGCGGCATCGGCTGCAACAAAAGGAATTTCCTCGCCTGTTGCGGGCGATCCGGACATCCTGATGGTGCCCAGTCTCGATGTGGGAAATATTCTCTATAAATCCTTCATCTATATCGGCGGCGGCGAATGTGCGGGCGTGATCCTAGGCGCGCGCGTGCCTGTGATTCTCACGAGCCGGTCCGACTCGCGACGGGCGCGGATTGCCTCCTGCGCCCTCGCCCAGCTTAGCCTGCCCTGAGCAAAAAAAAGAACGGCCCGGATTTCTCCGGGCCGTTCGTTTCTTATCGAAGCAGGAATTACGTCAGGCGGCCGCCCTCGCTCGAACCGTGCCATTCGCACGCTGTTTCGCGAGATGCGAGATCCACATCGCCCCGAGCGCGCTGACGACGCCCGCGAAGACGCAATACCAAGCGACCGCCCAGCCGCCGTTCGGCGCGTAGTGCTGCACCAGCGCGGCGGCGATGATCGGCGTCAGGCCGCTCGAGAAAATGCCCGAGAATTGATACACGAAGGAAATCCCCGTGTAGCGGACCTCCGGCGTGAAGAGATCGCAGAACAGCGCCGCTTCCGGCCCGTAGATCGAGGCATAGAAAATGCCGAACGGAACGACGAGCGCAGCCCAGACCAGGATCGGCTGTTCCGGGAAATGCATCCAGATCCAGAACGCCGGCAGCGCCGAGAAGCCCGTAATCAGCGAGCCCCAGAAGTAAGTCCGTGTCCGCCCGATACGGTCGGAGACGCCGCCGAAATACGGGATGAACAGGCACATCACGAGCGCCGCCGCGCAAACGCCGAGCAGCGCTTCGGTCCGCGGGATCTTCAGTTGCGACGTGAGAAACGCGATCGAGTAGACCGCGAAGATGTTGAAGAATACGCCGTCGATGAAACGAGCGCACATTCCGGCCGCCACTTCCTTCGGATAGTTCGTGATCATCGATGCGAACGGCACTTTCACTTCCGCGCGCTTCGATTTCAGCTTGGCGAATTCCGGAGTCTCCATGATGTTCAGCCGAATGTAGAGACCGACCAACACGAGCACGAAGCTCAACAGGAACGCGACGCGCCAGCCCCAGCTCAGGAATTGCGCGTCCGTCAACGAGTACGAGAGCAGCGCCACGATGCCGGCCGCGAGGCAAAGGCCGATGGAAAGGCCGATCTGCGGGAAGCTCGCATAAAGTCCGCGCTGTTCGGGCTTGGCGTATTCGTAGGTCATCAACACCGCACCGCCCCACTCGCCGCCGAGTCCGATGCCCTGCAAGACGCGCAGAACGAGGAGCAGGATCGGCGCCCAAATGCCGATTTGCGCATAGGTCGGCACGAGGCCGATCAGGAAGGTCGCAATGCCCATGATCATCAAGGTGAGAATAAGCATGCTCTTGCGGCCGATGCGGTCGCCGAAGTGGCCGAAGATCACGCCGCCGAGCGGCCGCGCGATAAAACCGACCGCGAAGGTCGTATAAGCGAGCATCGTCGAGATGAACGGATCGCCCGCCGGAAAATAAAGTTTGTTGAATACGATTCCGGCCACCGTGCCGTAGAGGAAGAAATCGTACCATTCGACTGTCGCGCCGATCAGCGACGCGTACACGACGCGTTTTAGTAGTGTCTTGTCTTCCATTGTTCGCTCCCCGTTGTTGTGATTAAGCCGCCCTTAAACCCGCTTTCGCGTCTTCCAGAATCATGTCCGACGCCTTCTCCGCGATCATCACGGCTGGCGCGTGCGTATTTCCCGAAACCAGCGTCGGCATGATGGAACAGTCGACGACTCGAAGGCCCGCGATACCGCGTACGCGCAGACGCGCGTCGGTCACCGCCATCGAGTCAGAACCCATTTTGCAGGTACCCGCCGGGTGGAAGATGGTCGCGCCGTTTTCGCGCGCGAATTCGAGAATTTCATTGTCGGTCTGCACGTCTGCGCCGGGCTTGTATTCGCTGACGAGGTAAGGTTTCAGCGCCTTCGTCGAAGCTAACTTGCGCGCATATTTGATCGCCTCGATCGCGCAGTGGCGGTCGGTTTCGGTCGAAAGATAATTCGGCCGCATCGCCGGTGGCTCCATCGGATCCGCCGATTTGATTTCGACGCTTCCGCGCGATTCGGGCTGCAACTGGCAAACCGAGAAAGTGCAGCCCGGCCAGGGATGCGGCTTGCCGCCTGCCTGATCTGCGGAGAGCGTGCCGAAATGAAACTGGATGTCGGGCGTCTTCGAACCCGGCAGGATGCGCGTGAACAAGCCGCCCTGATTGATGCCGATGCCGAGCGGCCCGGTACCTTTGAGCAGCCATTGCAACCCGATGCGCGCCTGGCTGAACCAGCTGCGCAAATCGTCGTTCGTCGTGATCGGTTTCGAGACGCGGTACATCAGCCGGAATTGCAGATGATCCTGCAAATTCTGGCCGACCCCTTTCAGCTCGTGCACGACCTCGATGCCGTTTTGCCGCAACAACTCGGCCGGCCCGATGCCGGAGAGTTGCAAGAGTTGCGGGGATTGCAGCGAGCCCGCCGACAAGATCACCTCACGGGAGGCTTTTGCCGCGCGGATTGCCCCATTTTGACGATAACGCACACCGGTCGCCTTGCGGCCCTCCATAATCAGGCCAGTTGCATGCGCATCGGTCTCGATGTGGAGATTTTTGCGCGAGCGCGCGGGCTTCAGATAAGCGGCCGCGGCGCTGATGCGCCAGCCGTTATGGGTGAAGAGCTGATAGTAGCCGACGCCTTCCTGATTGCCGCTGTTGAAATCGTCGGTTCGCCGGACGCCGAGTTCCTCGGCGCCGCGAATGATGGCTTCCATCAATTCGTGTTTCTCGACGATGTCCGACGACCAGAGCGGGCCGTCGCCGCCATGGGTCGCGCTTGCACCGCGGCTGTTGTGTTCCGATTTGATGAAATAAGGAAGAACGCTTTTCCAATCCCAGCCGGGATTGCCAAGTTGCGCCCAGCGATCATAGTCGTCGCTCTGGCCGCGGATGGAAATCAGCCCGTTGATCGAGCTCGATCCGCCGAGTCCTCTTCCGCGCGGCCAGTAAATTTTCCGGCCGTGCATGTTCGGCTCGGGCTCGGTGTAGAAGCCCCAGTTGTAAACCTGGTGAAACATCGTCTTGCCATATCCGATCGG
>JAJPHK010000010.1 GCA_021325315.1 Alphaproteobacteria bacterium | reverse complement strand
CGATGCCGGTGAGGGCGTCACGCACCTCTTCCAGCTTGAACGGCTTGATGATGGCCATGACGATTTTCATTTGGCTCCTGTCCCCGCATTGGCCCTTTCGGGCGTTTCGATCGGCTGGCGGAGCCGAACGGAATTGCCCCCCGGACGCCAAGCCAGTGCTGAGAAGAGTCAAAAGCCGTGCCAGTTCGCGGCGGACGCCGTAACAGATTGAGGATTCGAGGTTTTCGGGATGAAAGTACCGAGCAAGCGCCCAGAGCAAATTCGCGCCGCATAAATGCGCGGCAACATTGCCCAATAATTAGGCGCTCGCAAAAGCAGCCGTTCGCGTGCGGGTTAAATCGTGGGCATCCCGCGAATTATTGAATCGCTTCGCCGTGGAGCGTGACGTCGAGGCCCATGCGCTCCTCGTCGAGACCGACACGCAAGCCGACCATGGCGTCGATGAGCTTCAGAAGAATCCAGCTCACCACCCCGCACCAGACGGCGGTGACCGCTATGCCGATCGCCTGCACGCGCAACTGATCCCAGTTGCCTTCGAGCGCGCCGGGCAATCCGTTCGGGGTGTCGGCCGTCACCGAAATCGCGGCGGTGGCGAAGACGCCGGCGAGCATCGTGCCGAGCGCGCCGCCGAGCCCATGGATGCCGAACACGTCGAGCGAGTCGTCGTAACGGCAGCGCTCTTTCAAAACGGTGCAGGCCCAGAAGCAAACTAAGCCCGCTAGCACGCCGATCACCGCCCCATGCCACGGCAGAATGTAGCCTGAAGCGGGCGTGATGGTGCCGAGACCCGCGACCGCTCCGGAAATCATGCCGAGCACCGAAGGCTTGCCGCGGCTCCACCATTCCAGCGCCATCCATACGCAGGCGCCCGCGCAGGCGGCGAAATGCGTCGACGCGATCGCCATCACCGCGCGCGGGCTCGCGGAGAGCGCCGAGCCGCCGTTGAAGCCGAACCAGCCGACCCAGAGGAGGCCTGTGCCGATCACGGCGAGCGAAAGATCGTGCGGCGCGAGATTTTCTGTGCCGTAGCCGCGGCGCGGGCCAAGCAAATACGCGGCGACAAGGCCGGCGACGCCCGCGTTCAAATGCACGACGGTGCCGCCCGCGAAATCGAGCATGCCCATCGCTCCGAGGAATCCGCCGCCCCAGACCCAATGCGCGACCGGCACATAGACGAGAAACAGCCAGCCGGCGCCGAAAAGGAGAAACGCCGAGAATTTCATGCGGTCGGCGACCGAGCCCGCGATTAGCGCCACGGTGATGACCGCGAAAGTCATCTGATAGAGCATGAACAGCGCTTCGGGGATGTTCTTCGCAAGCTCGTTCGTGGAATCCATGCCGATACCGGCGAGCAGAATCCGGTCGAGCGAGCCGAGCCAGGCGTTGCCGCCGGAGAAGGCGAGCGAATAACCGGCTCCCGCCCACAGAAGCGATACGATCGCGACGGAGCCGAGGCTTTGCGCCATGGTGGCGAGGATGTTTTTCTTGCGCACGAGGCCCGCATAAAAAAGAGCGAGACCCGGAATCGTCATCATCAGCACGAGCCCGGTCGCGGCGATCATCCAGGCGGTGTCGGCGGCATTGATGGTGCCCGCATCCGCAAAAGCGGGCCTTGCCGCCGCGATGAAAAAAACGACGCCGATTGGCAGCAGTACTTTATTTTTCATCGATCCCCACCCCTGCCCGGAAATCAAAGCGCGTTGTTGTCGGCTTCCCCGGTGCGGATGCGCAGCGCCCGGGTCACCTCCGTCACGAAAATCTTGCCGTCGCCGATCTGGCCGGTCTTGGCGCTTGCGGTGATCGCTTCGATCACCTGATCCTCGCGATCGTCCGGGATCACGATTTCGATTTTCATCTTCGGCAGGAAATGCACGGCGTATTCGGCGCCGCGATAGAATTCGGTGTGGCCCTTCTGGCGGCCGTAGCCTTTGACCTCGGTGACTGTGAGGCCCTGCACGCCGAGCGCGGTTAGCGCGTCGCGGACGTCTTCCAATTTGAAGGGTTTGATGACGGCGATTACGAGTTTCATGCCAGCCCCGCTTGCCGCCTGCTCAAGAAAACGGCGGATGACTCATAATTAAGCGGAAACATTGCCCGGTTGAAAGGCGGTTGCCGAGGTTGTGGGCAAGTCCGGCGTTATTTTTTTGCCGGGAAATCGCGGCTTTGGCGGACAAGCCCTTCTTGGGCGACTGTCGCGACGAGCGTTCCGTCCTGCGAAAAGATCAGACCGCGCGAGAGGCCGCGGGCGCCGGAGGCGTTCGGCGTGTCCTGGGCATAGAGCAGCCATTCGTCGGCGCGAAAGGGGCGGTGAAACCAGAGCGCATGATCGAGGCTCGCGGCCTGGATAGACCGGTCGAACACCGTCCGGCCGTGCGGAATAAGCGAAGTGTCGAGGAGCGTCATGTCGGAAGCGTAGGCGAGCACGCATTGGTGGATCGCGGGATCGGCGGGAAGCGGCGCGGTCGCGCGGATCCAGACGTGGAATTTCGGCTCGCGGTGGCCTTTTGACGTGTAGCGGCCGAACTCGACGGGGCGAAGCTCGATCGGGCGCTCGCGCTCGTAATACATCCGCACCGGCTCGGGCATCGACGGCAGGATTTTTTTGCGGATTTCCTCGTCGCTCGGAAGCGCCTCCGGCGAAGGCACTTTCGGCATCTCGGCCTGATGGGAAAATCCCGGCTCGTCGCGATGGAAGGAGACGAGCATCGAAAAGATCGCCTGCCCGTGCTGGATGGCGCGCACGCCGCGCGTCGTGAAGCTCTTGCCGTCGCGGAGGCGATCGACCTCGTAAATGATCGGCACTTTCGGATCGCCCGGCAGCATGAAATAGCCGTGCAATGAGTGCACCGGCACCTTATCGACCGTGCGGGTCGCGGCGACGAGCGCCTGGCCGATCACCTGCCCGCCGAAAACGCGCTGCCAGCCCGATTGCGGGGAGAGGCCGCGAAAAAGGTTCACTTCCAATTGCTCAAGATTGAGGATTTCCAGGAGCGATTTGACGGCTTGGGACATTGGCAATCCTCGGCGGCGGGTGAGACAATATAGAAGAAGAGTATCCTTATGCGCCAATCGAATGCGACCACGGACGTGCTTATTGCGGGGGCGGGAATTCCCGGCCTGACGCTTGCGCTTGCGCTCGCCCGCGCGCTGAAGCCGGGCTTTGCCGTTACGGTATGCGATCCGTCGCTCGCGGCGCCGCCCGCGGCGGATGATCGCGTCTCGGCGATCACGGCGAGCGCCCGGCACATGCTGGAGACGCTCGGTATCTGGCCGAAGATCGAAGCCGAAGCCCAGCCCGTGCATGAAATGGTGATTACCGACAGCAAGCTTTCAGACACGGTGCGCCCCACGTTTCTCACCTTCGACGAAGGCGAGCGCGGTGACGGGCCGCTCGCGCATATCGTCGAGCATCGCGCGCTCGCCGCCGCCTTGCGGGAGGCTGCCGTAAGGGAAGGCGTCGAGCTTCTGCCGAAGCCGGTCGAAGGCTTCGAGCGGGCGGGCGAATCCGTCTCGGTTTCGCTCGGCGACCGGCCGCTCACGGCGAAACTGCTCGTCGCCGCCGACGGCGCGCGCTCGAAGCTCAGGACGCAGGCAAGGATCTCTTCCGTGTCGGCGGACTACAAGCAGCTCGGCATCGTCGCCACCATCGGCCACGAGCGCGAGCATGGCGGAATCGCAACGCAGCACTTTCTCCCCGCCGGCACGTTCGCGACATTGCCGCTCACGGGGCGGCGTTCGTCGATCGTGTGGGCGGAGGAAGCGGGCGAAGCGCGGCGGATCGTGGCGCTTCCGCCGGAGGAATTCAAAAAGGAGCTCGTTCGCCGCTTCGGGCTGAAGCTCGGCGAGATCGAGGTGCTGTCGAAAGTCCGCGCCTATCCGCTTTCGCTTTCGATCGCGCGAAGCTTCACCTCCGAGCGGCTCGCGCTGTTGGGCGACGCCGCGCATGTCATTCACCCGCTCGCGGGACAGGGGCTCAATCTCGGGCTGCGGGACGCGGCGGCGCTCGCGGAAGCGATCACCGACGCCGCGCGTCTCGGGCTCGATCCGGGCGGGCCGGAAGTCTTGAAGCGCTATCAGCGCTGGCGGCGTTTCGACACGGTCGCGATGGCAGGCATGACCGACGGCTTGAACCGGCTGTTCTCGAACAATTCGGATGCGCTGCGCGTGCTGCGCGATGTGGGGCTGGGGCTTGTCGAACGCGCGCCGCGGCTCAAGCAGTTTTTCACCGATGAGGCGGCGGGCACCGGGGGCGACACGCCGAAACTGATGCGGGGTGAAGCAATTTGAAATCTT
>JAJPHK010000092.1 GCA_021325315.1 Alphaproteobacteria bacterium | reverse complement strand
CTTTGTCACTGCCAGAGTTAGCATCATAGCGGCGGGCGCGGCCGTCTTTATAAACAATAACAATGGTAGTTCCATCGCTGGCCGCATCTACCGCATTTGAATTTCCCACTGATCCTTTATCAGAACCGGTCCGGGCATCGATGCGACGGGCGTAGCCGTTTTTAATTACTACTGCGTTGCTCATGGCTATACTTCCCCAAGAAAACTCGATTCCACTCTTTCTGTTTTTCCTCCTTCTTGATTCGACGCGCAGGTGATGGGCTTATCAGAAATTCAAACGAGATATTTTTCTGTTTGCAAAAATCGATAACTTCGCAAACTTTCTTTTTTATATTTTGGATTCCATCGAACGTTTCACGAGTGAAACATACAACCTTCAAATTCGGCAAGCTCTTAATTTCTGCGTTGACATCTTTCCAGCGGACTACATTCTTATCGATATAACTATCGCCCCTAATCCCTTCTTTGCCTTTAGAAACGTTGACCGCTTCAACTATATCGATGAAATCAATCTTGTGCTTTATGCAGAACGCTCTTTTTTCATCGCTATTTTTATTCTTTAGACCTTCTTCTCGGAATGCGGTTGGAAAAAGATCCCATAATTGATTCCAGTGCCCACCAAAGAAAAAGTCTGCTTTGTTTTTAGGCACGTCGGGATTGAATGTACCCAAAATTAGTATTCTGGTTTCCCGATTTATCTCATGGTTGCGAAATTTATGCAGGACAATACTTTTTTCCGTATCGGCCATTTTAATCCTTCCCTCTTATCATCGGCTGCGTCAGGCAATGAATTCCGCCGCCGCCATTGGCGATGTGGTCAATCTTCAGCATGATAATCTCGCGCTCCGGAAACGCCTGCGTAAGTTGCTCCTTCGCCGTTTCATCGCGCTCGGCATCGCCGAAACGAGCGGCGATAACCGCTCCATTCGCGACATAAGCGTTGACGTAGCAGGGCGCCCATGACGGTCCGCGAAATCGCCAGTATCGCTTGCGGGGCCCAAGCACGCGGTGCACCTCCAGCCCGCGGCCACGAGCATCTCGCGTCTGCTCCAGTAAGGCAATGTCGTGCTCGCGCCAGAAAGGCCGCTCCATCTCATCATCAGTCGTTTCAACAAGCACGCGACCCGGCGCTGTGAACATTACATAGCCGTCCACATGGCCGCTGGTGCCAGGCTCGCACGGATCGCCTTCGAGCCAGATCGTCCGCTCTATGCCTAATGGGTTCAGCGCTTGTTCGATCATGCGTTCGCGCGGTTCATGTCCGTGTACGGGATTGCGGTTCGGGTTGAGCAGGCAGCTTCGTGTGGTGATCAGAGTGCCCTCACCATCCGTGATGAGCGCGCCTCCTTCGGCTACCACGGGCGCGGAAATGCGTGGTGCGCCGAAAATTCTTTCCGCCGTCTCAGCGAGGCGGTCGCCTGGACGTGTCGGACGTTCGCGCGAATTTCCCCAGCCGTTGAAATGCCAGTCGATTGTCACCGCTTGCCCATCCTGCAGGGCGAAAGTCGGGGCGATGTCGCGCATCCAGATATCATCCACCGCCGCTTCGACGACCTCGACATTGCCGCCTGAAAAGCGCGAGCGGGCATCGGCGAGTTCCTCACGCGGGGTAAGCAGCCGCACCGGCTCAAACCGCGCGATCGACTGGATCACACCGGCTAGCTCGTCTTTGACAGCGCCGATCCAATCCCGCCATTCTTCATGGACGGCCCAAGCCATCCAGCAGCAAGCATGAGGCTCCCATTCTGCCGGAATACGAATTGGTTGCGGCTCTAGAGACCCGGCGGAAATGCGTTCGAGTGATGTGTTATTCATTTTTTAGTTCAATAAAAATATGAATTTATTCATAAATTGAGAATAAAGAAGTTTCGACAATCGTCAAGCGCGACTTTTGCGATGTGTAGGTGGTAACAAACCCTAATGGGGACGGCGAAGCGCTCTAGTCTTCCAGCTTCCGCGCCTCTTCTTGCAGCATGATCGGGATGCCGTCGCGGATCGGGTAGGCGAGCTTGGCCTTTCTGGAGATCAGCTCCTGCTTTTCGCGGTCGTATTCAAGCGGCCCCTTGGTGACGGGGCAGACAAGGATTTCCAATAATTTCGGGTCGAGCTTGGCTGGTTCGGTCATGAGCGCACTCTATTGCATCGGCAAATCGTTGTCGCCGCCCGTGCGGCTCCTGGCAAGCGCCATCTCGGTGATCGCGATCAGAACATCGGTGCGGCTTTTAAGATCCGGCGCTTCGAGAAGCGCCTGTTTTTCCGGCGGGCCGTAGGGCGACATCATCGAAAGACCGTTCACCAGCGCCTCGGTCGGCGCCTGCCGGATGTCCTGCCAGTCGGCTTCCAGCCGGTTCGCGCGGAGATAATCGGCGAGCGTCTTCAAAAGCCGCTCGCGGTCGACCTCGTCCTCGCCGTAGCGCGGAATGAAGTCGGACCGGAACGATGCGAAATCCACCCGGCACTGGCGGTAGAGCGTGTTCACCGGAAGCTCTTCCATAACGCGAAAGCGCGCGATGCCCGTGAGCGTGATGAGGTAGCGTCCGTCGCCCGTCTCGGCGAATTGCGTGATCTTGCCCGCGCCGCCCACGGAAAAGAGCGCTGGCCTCATCGCCGAGCCGCCCTTGCTTTCGTCCGGCTGGATCATGCCGATTACGCGCGATCCTTTCATCGCGTCGTCGGTCATGGCGAAATAGCGCGGCTCGAAAATGTTGAGGGGAAGCTGCGCGCGCGGAAGGAGGAGCGCGCCGGCGAGCGGAAAGACCGGGATCACTTCCGGCAGGTCTTCCGGCGTGCGGTAATGCGCACTCACCGACATTGCTCGTTTCCTACGAAAAGAGGATCAGCGAAAGCTTCTTCCGTCCTTCGATCGTGTTCTCGTCCGCGCCGCCCCACGCCTCGAAGAATTGCACGAGCTGCTTCCTCGCGGCGTCATCGTTCCATTTGCGGTCACGGCGGATAATTTCAAGCAAGTGATTCACGGCTTCCGCGCGCTTGCCTTGCGCCGCGCGCGCGACCGCGAGATCGAAACGCGCCTGATGGTCGAGCGGGTTCGCGGCGACCTTCGCTTCCAGGGGCGCGGTGTCGCCGACGCTCTTTGCCTGCTCGGCGAGATCGAGCGATGCGCGAGCGGCGGAAACCGCGGCGTCGTTCGCCTTCTCTTGCGGGATGAGCGCGAAGGTTTTCCTGGCGGCGTCGAGGTTGCCGCTCGCGACTTGCGCACGGACGAGACCGGCGCGCGCTGCGATATTCTCCGGCTGCTCGGAAAGGATTTGCGAGAAGAGTTCGCTCGCGCCTGCCGCGTCTCCTGCAGCCAGGCTTTCGTCGGCGTTCTTGATCAACTCGTTGATATCGCCGCCGCCGGGGCCGGCGATGCGATCGATAAACGCCTTCACCTCGCGCTCCGGCAGCGCGCCGACGAAACCGTCGACCGGCTGGCCGTTCTGGAAGACGAATACCGCGGGGATCGACTGGATGCCGAGCTGTTGGGCGACCTGCGGGTACTCGTCGATATTCATCTTGGCGAGCCGCACCTTACCCTGCGCCGCGCGCACGACCTTTTCGATCACGGGGCCGAGCGTCTTGCAGGGGCCGCACCACGGCGCCCAGAAGTCGACAAGCACGGGGCGGCGCTTCGATTCCTCCATCACCTCCTTCACGAAATTCTGCGTGGTGACGTCGATCACGGCATCGCCGGAAGGCGGCGCGGCAGGGGCCGTTCCCTGATCCAAAAGCATCCTCTGCACTCCAGTGGCTAGGTTCGCAAATAGATGGGGCGGATTGCGGCGGAATGCAAACGGGCTATTCCGAGAGCGGCGCAATCAAGGGCTTGTGCCCGGTCGCTTCCAGGAAACGGACGAGGTCATCCGCGCCGATCCGGGTGCTCATCGTATTCACAAGCGGATGAAAATTGAGCGGGCTCTGTTTCAGCAAAGCGGCGTCGAGCGCGATCTGTACGCGGCCTTCCCGGTCGTTGATCGCGCCGAAGGGGGTGACCGAACCGGGCGTCACGCCGAGGGTTTCCTGCATGCGGTCGGGTTTGCCGAAGGAGAGCCGGCCGGAGGCGCCGATCTTGTGATGCAAGGACTTCAGGTCGATTTTCGCCTCCTCGCCTGCGACGACGAGAAAAAGCCGGTCTTTGCGGTCGATCAAGAAGAGGTTTTTCGTGTGCGCGCCGGGGATTTCGCCGCGCAGATGCTGCGACTGCTCGACGCTGAAGAGGGCCTCGTGTTCCACGGTCTGGTAGGCGATGCCGAGCCGGCCGAGGAAGGCGAAGAGGTCTTGGGGCGTGGCGGGGGTCATGAGGAATGAGAGGCCATAGCATTAACGGGCCGATGTTGCGCCATTCTCCGGATAGTTGCTTTTTCGCAGCGTTTTGGCCTAGAACCGCCCCCTGCAATGGCCTTCCCGAAAGGCCAAAGCAGCCCAAAGGACGCGGGTGTAGCTCAGGGGTAGAGCACGACCTTGCCAAGGTCGGGGTCGAGGGTTCGAATCCCTTCGCCCGCTCCAATTTTTAAGCCGAAAAGAAAATACCATTTTCAGGCCGGTGTATCGCCGGCCGACTTTGACGCTATTGGCAACCGTTTCCGCGTTATAGCGTGTTCGAGCGAGGGGGAGTTCAACTACCGGGGCGGGCGGCAAGCTGCGGAACGAACATGTCGCTCCACTTCGAGGGCTTGACCTTGATCGAGCCGACCCTGTGCAGGAACTCGGCAAACTGCAACATACCGGTGGGCGTGGTCGAGAAGCGAGCATCCTTGTCCTCGATCATCTCCAGAACCTCGGCCGGATCAACCTTCACCTTCGAGCTCTTGGCGTAGATCTCGGCGGCGAGCTTCTTGTCCTTCGCGATCAGCTCGTTGGCATCGTCCATCGCGTCGATGAAGGCCTGCGTCATCTTGGGATTGGCGTCGACGAACTTCTTCGGCGCGAAGGTGACGTCGAGCGTCAAGTTGCCGAGATAGTCCACGGAATTCAGCACTCGGTGGATACCGGGACTCTTCGCCTCCAGATATTGGAAGGGGGGCGAGGTGAAATGCGCCTTAACCTCGGTCTTGCCGCCGACCAGCGCAATCAATGCCTCCGGATGCGGCAGGCTGACCGTCATCGTGTCCATCCTGGCGTAGTTAGCCTCACCGAACTCCTTGGCGGCGATCATCTGCAGTACGACGGCCGCGAGCGAGGTCTTGATGCCGGGCAGTGCGATCTTATCGCTCACGGTGAAGTCCTTGAGCGATTTCAGCTCGGGCCTGTTCGACATGAGCCAGAGGGAGGTCGAACTCATGCCGGAGACGCCGACGACTTCGACATTCGGAATGCCCTTGGCCTTGGCCCAGAGCGTGACGAAGCCGGGAGCGCCGGTGCCGGCGAAATCGAGCGTGCCGGCTATCATCGCGTCGTTGATGACATTGCCGCCATCGAGCATCAGCCAGGTTACCTTGATATCGCCAAGGCCTGCCTCCTTGGCGCGTTTCTCTAGGAACTGCCGGTCCTGCATCACAATCAGCGGCAGATAGAGGATGCCGAAACCTTTGGAGATGCGCACCTCGCTCACCTCCGCGCGGGCCGCGCCGCCGAGCGTCGTGGCGATCGCTGCGGCGGCGAGCGCTGTCTTGGACCAGTTCTTGGATGGCATAGAAATCCTCATTGCTGGCCTTCTCGAGTCTATAGGCTCAGTGCTGCATGCTCCAGCGGCGGACGGTCTTGCGCTCAATCGTGCCGAAGAGGATCGCCACTAGACCATTAGAAGGTCGGGTCGAGGGTTAGCTTCCCTTCGCTCGCTCTAATTTTCTTTAAAAATCAATGGGAAGCGCCGATGGCGAAAGCAGCTCTTGCGCTGGTTCCCTTTACCGTGCGCGCGTCATGGGCGCGTGCTAGGGGTTCCAAGTTCCTGAATCGGGTTCTGGGTAAGGAGATTTCCATGCGCGCTCGTATCGTTGCCGCCTTGGCTGCCGCGTTTCTCGGGCTTCAGCTCGCCGGTTGCGGCATCAACACCATTCCAACCGAAGAAGAACGGGCGAGAGCCGCGTGGAGCGAAGTGCTGAACCAGTACCAGCGCCGGTCCGACCTCATCCCGAATCTCGTCGAGACCGTGAAGGGTTATGCGCAGCAGGAGCGCGACGTGCTCATCCAGGTCACTGAAGCGCGCGCGAAGGCGACGCAGGTGAAGGTCGACGCTTCCACCATCACCGATCCGGAAGCGTTCAAGAAATTCCAGGATGCGCAGGCGCAGCTTTCCGGCGTGCTCGGCCGGCTTTTGGCGATTCAGGAGCGTTATCCGGAACTGAAATCCAATGCGAACTTCCTCGCGCTGCAATCGCAGCTCGAAGGAACGGAAAACCGCATCGCGGTCGCGCGGCGCGACTACATCGAGGCAGTTCGTCTCTACAATACAGAGCTGAAGACCTTCCCGGGTATCTTGTGGGCGATGACGCTCTATCGCAACAACAAGCCGATGGAGACCTTCACGATCACCGAAGAGCAGATGCGTACGCCGAAGGTGAATTTCAACAAGAGCTGAGCGCGCCGATAGCGGCGATACGTTATGCCGAAGGCGATCTCTCTTAAGGCATGGATTTTTCTGCTCGGCGTGTTTTTGTTCCTCGCGCCGGGCCTTTCGTTCGCGCAGAATTACGATTTCCCCGCGCTCACCGGCCGCGTTGTCGACGAAGCGAATATTCTCGACGCGGCGACGAAAATCGATCTCGAAACGAAACTTGAGGATCTGGAGAAAAGAACCTCGACGCAATTCGTCGTCGTCACGCTGAAGTCGCTGCGCGGGCGGACGATCGAGGAATACAGCAACCGACTCTTCCGCCATTGGGGGATCGGGCAGAAGGAAACAAACAACGGCGTTCTTCTGGTTGTCGCGCCGAACGAGCGGAAAGTCCGCATTGAAGTCGGCTACGGACTCGAAGGCACGCTCACCGACGCGATCACGAGCGTCATTATTCAGGGCACGATCCTGCCGCGGTTTCGCGCCAACGACTATCCGGGCGGGATTCAAAAAGGCGCCGACGCCGTCCTGCAAGTGCTCTCCGGCAATCCGGATCAGTTCAAGCCGAAGACGGCCCGGCCCGGCGTCTTTGTCAGTATTCTCGGAGTGCTCATCCCGTTTGTGTTCAGCGTGCCGGGACTGGTTTTGACCCTCATCCTGCTGCATTTCATGTTCGTGCTCTTCGTCAATATCGGCGTATGGCTGGGGCTTATTCCGCCGCAATCGAAGCGGAAACGAAGCAGCTGGAGCTGGGTCGATTCCATGGGCGGGGGAAGCTATTCCAGCTCGGGCTCGAGCTGGTCGAGCTCCGATTTTGGCGGCGGCGGCTTTTCGGGCGGCGGCGGTTCATCTGGCGGCGGCGGCTCGTCGGGAAGCTGGTGAGGATAGCCATGCATATTTCGCCGGAAGACGAAAAGCGCATCACCGACGCGATCCGCGCCGCCGAGGCGAAGACCTCCGGCGAGATTTTCTGCGTGGTGACGGCGGCCTCAAGCCGCTACGAATTCGTCCCGATCGCACGCGCCGCGATCGTGGCGCTCCTCATTCCGCTCCCGCTCTACTTTCTCACGCATTTGTGGTGGGACCAGATCTACTATGTGCAGCTCGCGGTCTTTCTCGGGCTTGCGATCCTGTTTTCGCTGCCGTGGCTCAAGCATCCGATGGTGCCGCGCCGGGTCAAACGCGAGCGCGCACGCGCGGAGGCGCGAAAACAATTCGCGGCGCACGGCCTGCATCTCACCGAGGAGCGGACGGGTGTGCTGATCTTCGCGTCGGTCGCCGAGCGTTATGTCGAAATTATCGCCGATGCGGGAATCGCCGGCAAAGTCTCGCAGGACGTGTGGGATCACGCGGTCGCCGAATTGATCGCCGCGATCAAGGCGGGGCAGCCCGCCGAAGGCTTTTTGCGCGCGATCGGGATTTGCGGCGATGTGCTCGCCGAGCATTTTCCGCCGAAAGCGATCAACAGGAACGAATTGCCCGACAAGCTGGTCGTGATTTAGCGGCGGATATCCTCATGCTGAAGAGCATTGCGGAGCAATGCGTCTCGAAGCATGAGGCCAGTTCGGTCCGTCCTTCGAGACGGCTTGCCTGACGGCGAGCCTTCTCGGGACGAGGGTCAGCTAGCGTGCGAGCCGGTAATATTCCGCGTTCGGCGCCATGCCGGTCGCGCTCGCAATCCGGTTGCTCATGTTGAAGAAGCCCGCGACCGCGGCGATGTCCCAGATGTCGCGGTCGGAAAAGCCGTGCTTGCGCAAACCCGCGCGGTCTTCCTCGCCGATCGTCCAGGGCTCGACCGTGAGCTTCCAGGCAAAGTCCAGCATCGCGCGCGTGCGCGCATCCAGCTTCGCCGCGCGGTAATTCGCGACGATCGTTTCCGCGAGTTCCGCGTCGCCCGAAAGCTTGCGCACGGCGGCGCCATGGGCGACCAGGCAATAGTGACAATGATTGGCGGAGGAGACGGCGACCGCGATCATTTCCCGCTCCAGCTTCGATAGGCCCGAAGGCGCGAGCATCAGGTCGTCCGACATCGCGACAAAGGCCTTGAGCTTGGCGAGATCGAATTCGTATGCCCTGAGAACGTTCGGCACGAATCCGAGCTTTTCCAGGCATTTCGCGAAATAGGCCTGCATCGCGCCGTCGAGTTTCGCTGGCGGCAAATCGAGCGCGATGACTTTTTCCGATGCTTTCATTGGGCTTCCTCATTTTGTGCGAAAATGCCGTCTGGGCAGAACGATCTTTGCGGGGAAGATACGGCCGGGACCGCCGCCTCGACAATGCGGCTATCCGGCGTAAGACTTGGGGGCGTCACGATTTCTACGCGAAGCGCGAGTAAGAACTGCCCATGGATGACGTTCCTGCCACGCGCGACGAGCAGCGCGCCCGCCGCGATTTGATCGACCAAGCCGCTCGAGTCTCCGAACATGCAGGGAAAGTGCCCGAGGGCTTCGTCGCCGCGCTTTTTTCGCGCGCTTCGCATGAGGATCTCGCGGCCTATCGGCCCCAAGATCTCGCCGCGCTCGCGCATGCGAGTTTCGATTTTTGGCAAACGCGGACGAATGCCGGCGCCAAGATCAGGCTCTCGAATCCGGCGCCCGCGGGCGAGGAGCCGCTGCAGCGAATTACCGTGATCGAAGCCGTGAACGACGACATGCCGTCCCTGCTCGATTCTGTTATGGGCGAAATCGGCGCGCGCAACTTGAACGTGCGGCTTGTGGCGCATCCTATTCTCAGCGTGACACGCGACCACGACGGCAGGCTCACCTCCTGGAAAGCGCATGCGGAGGGAAACGGCGCCGCGCGGCGCGAGAGCTTCATCCATATTCATGTCGAGCGGATTGACGAGTCGCGTTTTGCTGAAATCACCGAAGCGCTCGATTCGCTGTTCAAAGATCTGCGGGTCTGCGTCGCCGACTGGCGGAATATGCTCGATCGCGTGGAGGACGCGATCAAGGACTTGCGGAACAACGCGAAGCATTTGCCGCAAGAGGAAATTTTCGAGGCGGCGGATTTCGCGCAGTGGCTCGTCGACGGCAATTTCACCTTTCTCGGCTGCCGCGAATACGAGTTCAGCGAAAAGAACGGGAAGGGCGAGCTTTCGCCGGTCTTCAGCGACGCTTTCGGACTGCTACGGGATCCGAACGTTCGCGTTCTGCGGCGCGGCGGAAAATTTCTCACGCTCACGCCGGAGATTCAGGAGTTCATGCACAAGCCGGTGGCGCTTATTGTCACGAAGGCCAATTTGCGCTCGCGTATTCATCGTCGGGCGTACATGGATTATATCGGAATCAAGCGTTTCGACCGGAACGGAAACGCCGTCGGCGAATTGCGCGTCATTGGGCTGTTCACGTCGACGGCCTATATGCAATCGGCGCGCGCCGTTCCCTATTTGCGGCGGAAAGTCGGGAAGGTCATCGAGCGCGCGGGCTTCGATCCCGGCAGCCACTCGGGGAAAGCGCTTCTTAACGTCCTTGAATCCTATCCCCGCGACGAACTCTTTCACATCGACGACGATCTTCTCTATCGGTTCGCGCTTTTAATTCTGGAACTCGAAGAGAGGCCGCGCGTGCGGGTTCTGGCGCGGCGAGATCGCTTCGACCGTTATGTATCGATCCTCGTTTATGTCCCGCGCGATCGTTACGACAGCGCGATCCGGGCTCGCCTCGGCGACTATTTCGCCGAAGTCTTCAAGGGGCGGGTGTCGGCGTTCTATCCGTTTTTCCCCGAAGGGCCGCTCGCGCGCGTGCATTTCATCATCGGGCGTGACGAGGGCAAGACGCCCGACCCCGATCGCGCGGCCTTGGAAGCCGCGGTCGAGGACATCGTCAGGAGCTGGAGCGACGATTTCGAGCGCTTGCTCGCCCGCCGCCACGGCTCTGCCCGCGCGCTGGAATTAAGCGCCCGGTACGGCGCATCGTTTTCCGCCGCCTATCGGGAGGCTTATGCGCCGGAAAGCGCCGTTCAGGATCTCGACACGCTGACAAAATTGTCGCCCGAACGGACGCTCGCGTTACGTTTCTACCGGCAAAAACCGCAGCGCCGGGAAGAAGCCAACCTCAAGGTCTGGAGCTTCCAGAAACCGCTGCCGCTTTCCGCGCGCGTGCCGGTTCTGGAGCACATGGGTTTTTCGGTGGTGGACGAGCGGACCTATCCGTTCGCCGGCGCGGGCAAGAATTCCGATTGCATCTATTTGCACGACATGACACTCACGCGCACCGGCGGCGGCGAAATCGACCTCGATCGGCTGCAAGGCGCGCTGGAGGCGGCGCTGATGGCGGTGGCGGCGGGCCGCGCCGAGGATGACGGATTCAACGCGCTCACGCTTTTTGCAGGGCTCGCGTGGCGGGACGTTGCGCTGGTGCGGACGCTTGCGCGCTATCTGCGGCAGGCGGGCGTGACCTACAGCCAGGATTATCTCTGGGAGACGCTGAACAAGCATCCGGGCATCGCGCAGAAAATCGTTGCGCTCTTTTACGCGCGCTTCCAATCGCAAGCGAAGCTCGATTTCGCCGGCCGCGAGCAGGAGCAGGCGTCGCTTTCCGCCGAGATCGAAAAGATGCTGGAGACGGTCGACAGCCTCGACGAAGACCGCATCCTGCGCGAATTCCGCGCGCTGGTCGCGGCGGCGCTGCGGACGAATTTCTATCAAGTCGGCGAGGACGGCCAGCCGAAGGAAACGATCGCGATCAAGTTCGAAAGCCGGAAGATCGAGCTCCTGCCGCTGCCGAGGCCGCTCTACGAGATTTTCGTCTATTCGCCGCGGGTCGAGGGCGTGCATCTCCGCTTCGGCAAGGTCGCGCGCGGCGGCATCCGCTGGTCGGACCGGCCGCAGGATTTCCGCACGGAAATCCTCGGGCTCGTGAAGGCGCAGCAGGTGAAAAACGCCGTCATCGTGCCGGTGGGCGCGAAGGGCGGCTTCGTGCCGAAGCGGCTGCCGGCATCGGCCGGGCGCGACGCGATTCTGCAAGAGGGCGCGAGCGCCTACAAAATCTTCATCGGCAGCCTGCTCGACGTCACCGACAACATCGAGGGGAGCGAAATCGTCCACCCGCCGCAGGTGATGCGCTATGACGGCGACGATCCGTATTTTGTCGTCGCCGCCGACAAGGGCACGGCCACCTTCTCCGATATAGCAAACGGAATCGCGATCGAGCGCGGCTTCTGGCTGGGGGACGCGTTCGCCTCCGGCGGCTCGGCCGGTTACGACCACAAGAAAATGGGGATTACCGCACGCGGCGCCTGGGAGAGCGTGCGGCGGCATTTCCGCGAAATGGATATCGACATCCGCAAGACGCCGTTCACGGTCGCGGGCGTCGGCGACATGTCGGGCGACGTGTTCGGCAACGGCATGATGCTGGAGAACACGATCAAGCTGGTTGCGGCCTTCGATCATCGCGACATCTTCATCGATCCTTCGCCCGACCCGGTGCGTGCGCTCGCGGAACGGAAGCGGCTCTACAATCTTCCGCGTTCGAGCTGGCAGGACTACGACAAGAAACTGATCTCGAAGGGCGGCGGAGTTTTTTCGCGCTCGCAAAAGAGCATTCCGCTTTCGGACGAGATGCGCGCGCTCTTTGGCGTAGCGAAGAAAGACATGACGCCGGCGGAGCTCATGAATGCGATCCTGAAGCTGCCGGTCGATCTCCTGTGGTTCGGCGGCATCGGCACTTATATCCGTGCTTCCACGGAAACCGACGACCGCGTGGGCGACCGCGCGAACGATTCGATCCGGATCACCGCGCCGCAGCTTCGCTGCAAGGTGATCGGCGAGGGCGCCAATCTCGGCATGACCCAGCGCGGGCGGATCGAGGCGGCGCGCGCGGGGGTGCGG
>JAJPHK010000140.1 GCA_021325315.1 Alphaproteobacteria bacterium | reverse complement strand
GGGCATGACGGAGGAGAGGCTAGCTCGCCAGCGCCTTCTTCAGCGCGAGCATGTCCCGCCAGGCGAATTTCTTCTCGTTCGGCGAGCGCAGCAAATACGCCGGGTGGAAAGTCGCCATTGCCTTGATCGTGCGCGTGCCGGTGTCGTAATCGCGCCATTTGCCGCGCGCGGCCTTGATGCCGTCGTTCACGCCGAGAAGCGTCTGCATCGACGGCTTGCCGAGGCAGATCAGAAAATCCGGGTTCGCGAGCTCGATCTGCCGCTTGATGAAGGGCAGGCAGATCGAAGTCTCCTGCGGCGTCGGCGTGCGGTTGCCCGGCGGGCGCCACGGCACGATGTTCGCAATATAGGCGGAGGTGCGGTCGAGTCCGATCGCGCCGAGCATGAGATCGAGTAACTTTCCGGAACGCCCCACGAACGGGAGTCCTTCCCTGTCCTCGTCCGCGCCCGGCGCTTCGCCGACCAGCATCACCCGCGCTTTCGGATTGCCGTCGGCGAAGACGAGGTTCTTCGCGGTCTTCTTCAGCGCGCAGCCGTCGAATGTTTTCAGGATTTCATGCAGCGCTTCGAGCGTCTTTGCTTTTGACGCCATCTCGCGCGCTTCCAGCGCCGCGGCGTCTGGCGGGACGGGGGCGGCGGAAGATGTAGCGGCCGGTGGCCTGGACATGGGGACGGGCGAGGGAGGTTTCACCGCGATCGGCGCCATCGGCGCGATTGCCGCCTCGGCTTCCGCGAACCGGTTCTGCGGCGTCTCCTCGAGCGCGGCATCGACGCCGATTTCGGCGTGAAAGGCGAGAATGTCGTAAGGATTGGAAAGCTGTGCGGGCATCATGCAACTATAATGCCAAGACGTCATTCCGTCATTGCCGGGCTTGACCCGGCAATCCCGCTTGTGGATGCAATGCGCTAATGATCGGGATGCCCGGCACAAGGCCGGCATGGCAGAAAGAGAAAGCATGGCCGAGCCCGAACTCCCCCCGCGCGAGAGCATGGAATTCGATGTCGTGATCGTCGGCGCGGGGCCGGCGGGGCTCTCGGCCGCGATCCGCATCAAGCAGCTCAACCCGGACGCCTCCGTGGTCGTGATGGAGAAGGGCTCCGAGGTCGGCGCGCATATTCTCTCGGGCGCGGTGGTCGATCCGGTCGGCGTCGACAAGCTCTTGCCGGGCTGGCGTGACGAACAGGACACGCCGTTCAAGACCAAGGTCTCCGACGACCAGTTCTATTATCTCTCGGAAAAATCCGCCTTCCGCGTGCCGAATTTCCTGATGCCGCCGTTGATGTCGAACCACGGCAACTACATCGTCTCGCTCGGCAATGTCTGCCGCTGGCTCGCGAAGAAGGCGGAGGCGCTCGGCGTCGAGATTTATCCCGGCTTTGCCGCGGCGGAAGTTCTCTTCGGCGAGAACGGCGCGGTCGCGGGCGTCGCGACCGGCGACATGGGTATCAACAAGGAAGGCGAGCACCGCTCCGATTTCACCCGCGGCATGGAACTGCGCGGGAAATACACACTGTTCGCCGAGGGCGCGCGCGGCTCGCTCTCGAAGCAGTTGATCGCGCGCTTCGGGCTCGCGAAAGACCGCGAGCCGCAGAAATTCGGCATCGGCCTCAAGGAAATCTGGCAGGTCGCGCCAGAGAAGCACAAACCCGGCCTCGTGCAGCACACTTCCGGCTGGCCGCTCGACGACAGGACCGGCGGCGGCTCGTTTCTTTATCATTTCGAGGACAATCAGGTGGCGGCCGGCTTCGTCGTGCATCTCAATTACGCGAATCCGTACATCGCGCCGTTCGAGGAGTTTCAGCGTTTCAAGCAGCATCCGCTCGTGCGCCCGACCTTCGAGGGCGGCAAGCGCGTCGCTTACGGCGCGCGCGCGATCACCGAGGGCGGCTGGCAATCGGTGCCGAAGCTCGTCTTTCCGGGCGGCGCGCTCGTCGGCTGTGCCGCGGGCTTCATCAATCTCCCGCGCATCAAGGGCTCGCATAACGCGATCCTCTCCGGGATCCAGGCGGCGGAAGCGGTCGCGGCGGCGCTGAAAGCGGGCCGCATGAACGACGAGCTTTCCGATTACGAGGCGAACTGGCGTTTGACTGAAATCGGCGCCGACCTGAAAAAGGTTCGCAACGTGAAGCCGTTCTGGTCGCGTTTTGGCACCCGGCTCGGTTTCCTGTTCGCCGGCTTCGACATGTGGACGAACACCTTCGGCTTCTCGCTCTTCGGCACGCTGAAGCACGGCAAGCCGGATTCGAAAACGCTGGAGCCCGCGAAGAATTTCAAGCCGATCCCGTATCCGAAGCCGGACGGAAAAATCTCGTTCGACAAATTGTCTTCTGTCTTCCTCTCCAACACCAATCACGAGGAAGACCAGCCGGTGCATCTGATCGTGGCGAGTCCGAATTTGCAGAAGACCTCCGAGCACGACGTCTATGCGGGGCCGTCGGCGCGCTATTGCCCCGCGGGCGTCTACGAATGGATCGAGGAGCCGTCAGGCCCGCGCTACCAGATCAACGCGCAGAACTGCGTCCACTGCAAAACCTGCGACATCAAGGACCCGAACGAGAACATCACCTGGGTGCCGCCCGAAGGCGGCGGCGGGCCGAATTATCCGAATATGTGAATTTACGACGCGGCCTAACAATTCTTCTTCGTTGCGGCGTTCCTTACGCCTCCACACAATGTAGCAATTCGTCATGGCCGGGCTTGTCATCACAAGTCGGCTGTTGCCGACTTGTGACTTTTAAACGAGCCGAACTCGCATACATGCGAGTTCGGATGCCATCCACGCCTTTTTCTTTCGGAAGTAAGGCGTGGATGGCCGCAACAAGCGCGGGCATGACGGGTCGAAAACGGGCGCTTGACAGTTTTCAG
>JAJPHK010000110.1 GCA_021325315.1 Alphaproteobacteria bacterium | reverse complement strand
GCGATGAAGATGGAAAACGTGCTCCGCGCCGAGCGCGACGCGACGGTGAAGAAAGTGCACGTCAAGCCCGGCGACAGCCTTGCGGTGGATGCGGTGATTCTGGAATTCGCTTGAAGCGATGCGTCTCTACTTCGCCTACGGCTCCAACATGGACCGCGAGCATATGGAGAGGCTCTGCCGCGGTGCCGAGGCGCTCGGCGTCGCGACCGCCGAGAACCAAATCTTCTACATCGCGGCTTCCGGCTATGCGTCACTCGCGCCGCGGCGAGATTCGCGCGTCTATGGCGTGCTGTGGAAGATCGGCGCGCAGGATTTGATGAAGCTCGATGCGTATGAATCGGTCGGAACGGGACTTTATCGTCCGGCTGCGATCCCGGTGCATCAAAACGGCAAATTGCTGCGCGCGATGATCTACTACGCAGCGGAAGCGAAGCCGGGACGCCCGAAGCCCGGCTATCAGGAAAACGTCGTCGCCGCCGCGCGCGCGTGGGGATTTCCGCAAGACTATCTGGAACATCTCGAGAAATTTCTTCCGCACGCAGCAAGCTGACGCTAAAATTTAACGATGCGGATCGTGCGGCTGATCATTCATGGGCGCGTGCAGGGCGTCGGCTTCCGCGCCTACGTGGAAGACGAGGCGGAAGCGAACGGCGTCGAGGGCTGGGTGCGCAACCGCCTCGACGGGTCGGTTGAAACGGTGGTCGCCGGCGATGAAGGACACGTAGAAGGAATGATCGCGGCGCTCCGGCGCGGACCGCCGGTTGCGCGCGTCGATCGCGTGGAAGTTTCGAAAGCGCACGAACACGATCTTCGGTTCCGGCGGCCGGGCGAGAAATTTTCGGTGCTGCGGACGGCTTAAGGCTTCTGAACGGCGAGCTTTTCCTGCCTCTTGCCGAGCCATAATCCGTTCAGAAGCCATAGAGCGGCAAGCGCAACGGCAACGCCCGCGATTGCCGACGTCCCCAGACCGAGTGAAGAAAAGCCCGCATAGGTCCATGCGCCGACCTGGTCGCCGCCGCGATAGACGACGGTGTCGATGAAACTCTTCGCCTTGTAGCGGTCCTCGCGCGGGACGACGGTGTACAGCACTTCGCGTGCCGGACGGGCGATGGCGTAGTCGCTGGAGCGGCGCAGAATCTGAAATACGACCAGCGCCCAGACCGCCGGGATAAAAGCGAGCGCGGCGAATCCGAACAGCGTAAGTACGGGCAGGAGCGCGAGCGTCGCGCCGAGACCGAGCCAGCGCACGATTCGGCCTGTGAAGAAAAGCTGCACGATCAGCGTCAGCACGTTCACCGCAAGGTCGATCGAGGCGAAGAACGCGGTTTGCGCGCCGCGATCAGAGAAATTCGCCTTCACGATTGCGGCCTGCTCGAAATAGAGGAAGGTCGTGGTGATCGCGAACAGGAGGATGAAAGCGCTGACGCCGAGAAGATAGGGCGACTTGAACGGATGTGTGATCCCGGCGAACACGCTGCCGCCGACCACGCGGTCCTGCGAAGGGTGGCGGTGCAGCGACGAGGAGAGTTTTGACAGGCGGCGGACGGCGAAGACCGCGACTTCGAGCAAAATCACAGAGCCGATCAGGAGTATCGGCACCGCGACATGGCGCGCGAGCGAGGCGGTGAGGCCGGAGCCTGCGATCGCGCCGATCGTGGCGCCCGCGGCGATGAAGCCGAACAGGCGCTTTCCCTGCTCGGACGAGAAGATATCGACGATCAGGGCCCAAAATACCGAGACGACGAAAAGGTTGTAGATCGAGATCCAGATGAAGAAGACGCGGCCGATCCAGATCGTTTGCTCCGGCGTCACGTAGTGCAATACGACCGCGAACACGAGAATGTTCAGCGCGAAAAAGCGGTAGGTGATCGGAATGAAGCGCGAGCGCGGCAGCCTCCGCACGAGCCAGGCGAAGGGCACGTTCAACACCAGCATGCCAATCAGCGTGCCCGTGAACAGCCACTGCAGATTGTTGACGCCGCCCGCGACGCCCATCTGCTCGCGGATCGGCCGCATGATGTAATAGGAAGAGAGCACCGCGAAGATGTAGAGCCACGCCCAGGCGAGGGCCGCGACCTCCTGGCGGCGTACATCGATCAGCCGCCGCAGCCACGAAAAGAGAATGCCGCCGCCGTCTTCGGCGGCGGTAGTCGCAGGTGTTTTGTTCACTGGCTAATAATTCCCAGTTCTTTTTTCAGTTCGCTGACAGGAAGCGCACGGGTGAAGAGCGGCCCGGGCGGCGCGAACTCCCTGGCGCGCGCAAGCGGCACCGGCACCGGCTCGAAGCCGACATCGCGCACAAGCTTCTCGGCGATCTTCATGGCTTCGGCGTCGTCGCTTGCGAGCGGCACGCCGATCGGTTCGCCCGCGCGGTGACCTTCCGTCGCGAACGTGCGTCCACTGAACGAGTTGAATGCACGGACGAGGCGGACGCCAGGCAGGTATTTCTGCGAAGTCTCGCCAACGCCGTTTGCGTTCGCTTCCTTCACGATCTCGCCGTCGCGGGCGGGAATGGGATTGCAGGCGTCGAGCACGATCTTGCCCTTGAGCCCCGCCGCGTTCTCCCGGCCGACTTCGGGCAGCGCCTTGTAGGGAACGGCGAGCAGGATGACGTTCCCGAAGGCAATCGCCTGTTGCACGGTACCGGCGCTCGCGTTCGGGCCCGCACTTGCGACGAGGTCCTTTAATTCCTCCGGATGGCGCGAGGAGAACATCACCTTGTAGCCAGCTTTCGCGAAGATTGTGCCGACCGCGCCGCCGAGGCGGCCGGAGCCGACCACGCCGATTTTCGTGTCGGCGGGCGTTTGCGCGAGCGCACCTGAAAGCGAGAGCAGGGGAAGTGTTGCAAACGTTCCGCCCGCGATCAGAATTTCGCGGCGGCCGGGATGCGTAAGGGTGAGGCTTTTCTTCATTCAAGTCTCCTTGAATTCACCCGCCAGAATCTAACGGATGCTTTGCTCCCGCCAACTAACAGTTCTGTGACTCGGGACGGCAATAAGTTAGCGCGCGACTGCGGCAATATGCCTGTCGTTTTCAGGTTCCATCGCAACGGGACCGAACAATTGTTCGAACGTTGCTTTCAACGCTGCATCGACATCCGCCATTGTGGCTTTCACGCCAAGCTCGGCGAGGCTGGTGACGCCGTAGCGCTGCTCGCGAATGCCGCAGGCAAGCACGCCGGAAAAATGCGAGAGCTCCGGCGCGACATTGATCGCGATGCCGTGCATCGTCACCCAGCGCTTCATGCGAATTCCAAGCGCGGCGATCTTGTCTTCAAAGCCTTCGCCCTTGTCCGGCCTGCGAACCCAAACGCCCACGCGATCCGCGCGCTGCTCGCCCTTTACACCGAAATGCGCGAGCGTTTGAATGATCCATTCCTCGAGCGTGAGAACATAACGGCGCACGTCGGTGCCGCGCGCTTTCAAGTTCAACATCGGATAGACGACGCGCTGGCCGGGGCCGTGATAGGTGAGGCGGCCGCCGCGGCCGGTCTTGTAGAGCGGAAAGCGGTCCGCGCCTGCGAGATCTTCCATCGTCGCGCTTGTGCCCGCCGTGAACAGCGGCGGATGCTCGACGAGCCACACGAGCTCGCGCGCTTCGCCCGCGGCAATCGCGGCGGCGTGCGCTTCCATGAACGCGACCGCCTCTTCGTAATCGACAAGCCCTGACGCGATGCGCCACTCGGGCCGCAAGCCGCTCGCAGCGGGCAGCGGCTTCAGCGCGAGCCGGTCTTGTGAAGGGGTGAGAGACATTCCGGCTATGTAGCGCCGATAGGCCAAAAGGGCCACGTTAACTCTTCGTTCACCATAACCGGGCAGGTTTCGCAAGCTTTTGGGGGCTTTTCGGGGAGATCGCGTGACAACCATTCACGAAGTTAGCTGCGATATATCGGTGGTGCTGGGCTCGACCACCATGCCCATCCACCAGATGCTCCGCATGGGACGCGGGGCCATCATCGAGCTGGAAGCCACCGAGGATGACGAGGTGACGATCCTCGCGAACAACATGCCGGTCGCCCGGGGCACGGTTTCGATCAATGGGAACCGAATCGGCGTCACGGTGACTGGCCTTCTGCCGAGACCCGAAACGGCGCCCCGAATCTAAGCAGGCACGACCTAAGCCCTTCACGTCATTACCGGGCCGCCGCGTCCCAGCGAGCGTTAGCGAGCTGTTGGCGCGGGCGAGACCCGGTAATCCATGAGGGGCGGACGGATCTGCATGGATCACCGGGTCTCGCAGCGTCATCCGTTCGCTACGCTCACGGGACGCTGCGGCCCGGTGATGACAGAAAAGGGGAGAAAAAGCGGGCTTTTCGCCCTTGAGGGAAGGGGCATGATTTGTTACATGCCCCGCGTCTGATCGGTTATCCTCAGACCATCCAATCAGCGGCCGTGGCGGAATTGGTAGACGCACTAGCTTGAGGTGCTAGCGGGGCAACCCTTGGAAGTTCGAGTCTTCTCGGCCGCACCAATTCTCCCTCAATATCTC
>JAJPHK010000067.1 GCA_021325315.1 Alphaproteobacteria bacterium | reverse complement strand
TCTTTGACCAAGCGCCATCGACCAATCGCTGCAAACGAATTGCGCACGTTTTCCAACGCCCAGCGCATTCAAATTTTTGCGCGCAACACGGAGCGCACTTTCGCTTCGATCAATCCCTAGCCCGGTTGCGAGTGGCCGCTCCAACAAAATTGCCGCGAGCAAAATGCCGGAGCCGGTTCCAAGATCGAGCACGCGTAATTTAGCACTCTGCTCGGGAAAGGCCGAAAGCGCAGCCTCTACGAGCGTTTCAGTTTCCGGACGCGGCACCAGCGTATCGGCACTAAGTCTGAACGATCGGCTCCAAAACTCCTTGTTGCCCGCAATCCGCGCGACAGGCTCGCCTGCCACGCGGCGCTCAATAAGCCGGTCGAAACTCGCTTGCTGTACCCCAGATATGGTCGCACGCGACGCAAAAACAAGCCCCGCTTCATCAAGTCCGAGCGCGAGCTGCAGCAAAATACGTGCATCCGCTTCAGGCGTTTCGATACCTGCCGCCCGTAGCCGTTCCACGGCGGCGAGACGTACGTCGCCCAGCGGCTTTCCGGGTGAGTCCGCCCGTTGCGGCGACACGCTCACGCGTTTTCCTCCGCGAGAAGCGCCGCCTGATGATCGGCCACCAGCGCATCGATCAATTCGCCAAGCCCCTCGCCTTCCATGATCTGCGGCAGCTTATGCAAGGTCAGATTGATGCGGTGGTCGGTCACGCGCGCCTGCGGATAATTGTAGGTCCGGATGCGCTGCGAGCGGTCGCCGGAACCGACCTGCCCCTTGCGATCCGCGGCTCGTGCGGCGTTCTGCTTTTGCTGTTCCATGTCGTAGAGCCGCGCGCGCAGAAGTGCCATGCCGCGCGCCTTGTTCTTGTGCTGTGAGCGCTCGTCCTGCACAAAAATCACAACGCCTGTAGGCAAATGCGTGATGCGGACGGCGGATTCAGTTTTATTGACGTGCTGGCCGCCCGCGCCTTGCGCACGCATGGTGTCGATCTTCAAGTCCTTGTCGTTGATTTTAATGTCGACTTCGTCAGCTTCCGGCAGCACTGCAACCGTTGCCGCCGACGTATGCACCCTGCCCTGCGCTTCAGTATCAGGCACGCGCTGCACGCGATGCACACCCGACTCGAATTTGAGTTTGGCGAAGGCGCCGCGCCCATGAATGGCGGCGATGATTTCCTTGAAGCCGCCTTTCGCGCCTTCGCTTACGGAAACGATTTCCGTTTTCCAGCCCTGCAGCGCCGCGTAACGCTCATACATACGGAAAAGATCGCCCGCGAACAGCGCCGCTTCGTCGCCGCCCGTCCCGGCGCGAACTTCGAGGATTACGTCACGCTCGTCCATCGCGTCTTTCGGAAGGAGCGCAAGCCGCACCTTGTTTTCGAGCTCGGAGAGACGGCGCACTACATTCGGCTTTTCGTCGGCGGCGAGCCGCGCCATTTCCGGCTCGGTCTTCGAATCGGCAAGCATTGCTTCAAGGTCGGCGAGTTCCGCCTGCGCCTCCTTGTACTCCTTCGCGATCTCGACCACGGGCGAAAGCTCGGCGAATTCCCGCGAGAGCTTGACGAACGTTTCGGGCGGCAAGCTCGTTGCAAGCTCCGCTTCAATCATGGCGTGGCGAGATATCAGCGCTTCCAGGCGCGTAGCAGGAATCATTTGGGTCCCATTTAGAGCGGAATGCCGGATTTTTCGGCGAAATCCGCTAACCGCTCCCGAATCTGGATGGTACCTGACACATCCGCAAGCAGCGGCTCCAGGAATTTTGCGGCCGCGCGCGCGTCAAGGCCAAGGATCATGGCCTTTACCGGCCCCATGGCCGAAGGGGAAAGCGAAAGCCTGCGAAATCCAAGCGCGATCAGTGCGAGCGCCTCAAGCGGTCTTGACGCGAGTTCGCCGCAGAGGGCGACCGGCTTGTCGTGGGCCTTGCCTCTTTCGACGATGCGCTTCAGTGCCCGCAACACTGGAGCTGAAATCGCATCGAACCGGCCCGCAACATGCGGATTCCCGCGATCGGCAGCGAACATGAATTGCACAAGATCGTTCGAGCCGACCGAAAGGAAATCGACACGCTCCAGAATTTCGTCGAGCGAGAATAGAAGCGACGGCACTTCGACCATGGCACCGACACGAATGGTATTCGGCAATTCCCTCCGGTGGCGGCGCAGATGCGTGAGCTCGCGCTCTAAAAGCGCCTTCGCCTGATCGAATTCCGTTACATTCGCGATCATCGGGAACATGATGCGAAGGTCGCGGCCCGCAGTCGCCTGCAACAGCGCGCGGAATTGCGTACGCAACAAACCCGGCCGGTCGAGACTCAGGCGAATGGCGCGCCAGCCAAGCGCAGGATTTTCCTCCTCCAAACTGCGCATATAGGGCAGTACTTTGTCGCCTCCGATATCGAGCGAACGAAAAGTGACAGGCTTACCGTTCGCGGCATCCATCACCGCCTTGTAAAACTGTGTCTGCACAAGAACGCGCGGCAAAGTCGCTGACACCATGAATTGCAACTCGGTGCGGAAAAGACCGATTCCCTCGGCGCCCGTCTCCTCGATATGCGGGAGATCGACAAGCAACCCGGCATTCACCAAAAGCTCAATACGCTCGCCGTCCTTTGTAATCGCAGGCCGATCGCGAAGCTCAGCATATTGCGCCTGCCGGCGTGCGCGCAGTCGGACTTTTTCGCCATACGCCTTTTGCAGGTCGGGCATGGGGCGCAAATGCATTTCGCCTGTATCGCCGTCGACGATAATCGCATCGCCCTGATCGGCCGCGCCCGCTGCGTTCGGGATCTGGCCGACCGCCGCAATTCCGAGCGCACGCGCGACGATCGCGACATGGCTCGTCGGCGCCCCCTCTTCCAGCACGACGCCGCGAATGCGGGGGCCGTAATCCAAGAGCGCTGCGGGACTCATATTGCGCGCAACCAAAATTGCGTTTTCCGGCAGCTCCATTTTTTCCTGTGCGCCGTCGAGCTTGATCAGTTCGCGCATCAGTCGGTTCGCGAGATCGTCGAGATCGTGAAGATGGTCGCGCAGATACGGATCGGTCTGGCGCAGCATGCGGGCGCGCGTATCTGACTGAACGCGCTCCACCGCCGCCTCGGCCGTGAGTCCGGTCTCCACCGCCTCGTGCAATTTATGCAGCCAGCCGCGATCATGCGCGAACATACGGTAGGTTTCCAGAACGTCGCGATGCTCGCCCGCCCGCGCAATCCCTTCTTCTTCCAGCATAACGTCGATCGAAGCACGCAGCGCATCGATCGCCTGGTTGAGCCGTTTTTCTTCCCTTTGCACATCGTCGGCAATGAAATTCTTCACGACGACTCGCGGCTCGTGCAGCACAACGTGCCCAAGCCCGATCCCTTCCGATAGCACGACGCCCTTTGCGTTCACCGGGCGGCGCGCGGCGGGCTCCGCGCCGGGCTTTGCGAGCGCGGTGAGCTCGCCCGAAGCGATCATCTCGGCAAGCACCATCGCCGTGGTCTGCAGCGCCTCGACCTCTTCCTCGCTGTAGGTACGCCGTGCGCGGTTCTGCACGACCAGCACGCCGAGCATATTCCCCGCCCGCAAGATCGGCACACCGAGGAAGGAATGATAAATTTCTTCGCCGGTTTCGGGCTTGTACGAGAAGGCCGGATGTGCCTGCGCGTTCGGCAGGTTGAGCGGCTCGGCTTCTTTTGCGACGAGGCCGACAAGGCCTTCGCCCGCGCGCAACACGGTCAAGTGCACCGCCTCGCGGCTCAAGCCTTCCGTGGCGTATAGCTCTAAGCTTCCGTCGACGCGCAGTACGTAAACGGAACAGACTTCCGCCACCATATTGGCGGCGATCATCACCACGATTTTATCGAGCCGTTCCTGCGCGCTGACGTGCTCCGCCATCACTTCGCGAAGCCGTCTCAACAATACGCGCGGTCCGCCGAGCGCGCCGCGTTTAGGCATCGGCCGCATCCC
>JAJPHK010000101.1 GCA_021325315.1 Alphaproteobacteria bacterium | reverse complement strand
TCCGCTAAAGTTCCTGCGATGGCTTCGAAGTTGAATATCAAGCGCGCGTACGAACAGCCGTCCCGAAACGACGGTGCACGCATTCTGGTCGATCGCATCTGGCCCCGCGGCGTGAGCAAGAAAAAGGCGGCGCTCGACGAGTGGTTCAAGGACATTGCGCCTTCGCCGGACTTGCGAAAATGGTTCGGCCACGATCCTGAACGCTTTGCGGAATTTCGCCGCCGCTATCGTGCGGAGCTGAAATCGAACAAGGTTGCCGTCAAGCACATGCGCGATCTGATGAAGAAGGGCCGGGTGACGCTGCTCTATGGCGCGCATGACGAGGAGCACAATCACGCGCGCGTGCTCGCGGAATATCTGCGCGGCCGGAGCAAATCGTAAAGTAAATAAATGAATATCCCGTCGAAATCAGCGGCAGAACGCCGCGCGGAGATCACGCGGGCGATCCGCGCCGAAACAGGCATCGATGAAACGATGATCGAGCGCCTCGTGCGCGCATTTTATGTCCGCGTACAGGAAGACCCGCTGATTGGACCGATCTTTGCCGCGCGCATCGCTGATTGGGAGCCGCATCTACAGCAAATGTTTTCGTTCTGGGCATCGGTCGCGCTGATGACCGGCACCTATCATGGCCGGCCAATGCAGAAGCATCTGCCGCTACCCGTCGACAGCCGGCATTTCGACCGCTGGCTTCAATTGTTCGAGCAAACGGCCCATGAACTGTGCCCGCCGAAGGCTGCCGCGCATTTTGTCGAGCGCGCGCAACGGATCGCAGAAAGCCTTGAGCTTGGAATCGCCACTACGCAGGGCGTATTGCTGCGAAAAGGCGAGCGATTGCGTCGTTCGGAACTGGACGCGGCGGCCCAAAACTAGACCGCGACGGTTTCCAGCCAGCGGCGTGCTTCATCGAGGCGATCGAACGAGCGAACGACGATGTCCATGGTCATCGCCGAATGCAGCGAGTTCACGGCCAGCCGGCCGAAATAGGCGGTAGGCCTGTTGGAAGCAGCGGCGCGCAGGCCCGCGGCTTTCGCGCGCGGCACCCAGTCCTCGATGATCCATTTCTGGTCTTCGGCGTGCACCGTCGGCAATTCGGACGTGTCCGCGAGGATTTTCGCCACGCGATGCTGCTCAAGCAATTGAAGAATGCGCTCGTGGATAAAGCGAAGCTGTATGCTGGTTGCGTAGTTGCGCCACTCGACGAAAAGTCCGGGAATGCTTTCATCGTAGGAAATGCGGCAGATCGGATTATTTCCGATATCGCGTACGAGTGCGGCCCCATCCGCCGACTCTTGCTCCAGCATGCGCGCCAGTCTCTCCAGCGGCGCGTTGCCGGACGAACTCACGGGCATTTTTGCAAGATTCCCCCTTAGTGGAATGTCATCCTCCGCCGATACGAATCCTGATGATAAGAACGGATGCGACATTTTGTTCCAAAACATTTTGGAACTTTTTCCAGGTTTCGTTTTCAGGAATTTAGACTTCCGGACTATTGCCCGAGGCTCGCGATTAACGCGCTCACGCCGCTCCAGCCGATCTGGATGCCGATGCAGATCAGAATGAACGCCGATAGCCGCACGAGCACGTTAATTCCGACCGAGCCGAGAAATTTCGCGAGCGGCGCCGCGAAGCGGTAGCAGACGTAAATCGTCGCCGCGATCGCGGCGAGGCCCGCTATCGCTGCGCCGATCAGCATGAAAGTGTAAGCGGTGGCTTCTCCCGTCGGGCGGTGACTCCCGATCGTAAGCGCGACCGAAATCGAACCCGGCCCGACGGTGAGCGGAAGCGTCAGCGGATAAAAGCTGTCGTTGATCTGCGAGGGCTTTGTTTCCTTGTGCACCGCCTCCCGCTCGGGCAGCGCGCTGCCTTCGCTCAGAAGCTTCCAGCCCATGGCGGTGACAAGGAGCCCGCCCGCGACGCGGACGACGGGCACCGTGATTCCAAAGAATTCGAGAATCTCCGACCCGAACAGGAGTGAGCCGAGCAACAGCCAAAAACCGTTGAACGCGACGCCGCGCGCCAGACGCTCGCGTTCCTGCCTTGTGCAGCCTTGAGTGAGACTCAGAAATATCGGCGCGCCTCCCAGCGGGTTCACCACCGGAAAAAGCGCCGCGAATACCAGCAGAAATGCGTTGACGATCTCGCCCATGCCCTCAAGCCCAAGCGGGCGCGATTGTAGGCCGACTTATTTTGCACGGAAACGGCGAAGAACGCCGAGATCGTGTACCGCCCTAATAGGGCTAGATTTGTTTCATAATTCCCATATATTAATAATGCCGGCCTACACACCAGATGAGAGCGGCCGCTAACGCCGTTTTGCCGGAATCCCTTGTCCATGAATTTCCAGTCCATCCTTCGGTTTTTCCGCGAGAAGGTGAACTGGCATGCGGTGGGCATTGGCGTCGGCATCACACTGGTCGGAGCCGCCTGCGTCGTCCTCTACAACATCCTGAATGATCTTGAGCCCGCCAAGGTCTATGGCGCCCTCCGGCGGACGCCCCCGCATGCCCTGGTGCTCGCCGGGCTGTTCGTGGCTGCGGGCTATTTCACGCTCACATTTTACGACTATTTCGCGCTGCAAACGATCGGGAAGAAAAACATTCCGTACCGGATCGCCGCGCTTGCCGGTTTCACCAGCTATTCCATCGGCCACAATATCGGGTTTACCGCGCTTTCGGGCGGGGCGGTGCGCTACCGGATTTATTCGCTCCACGGCCTGACACTGATCGACGTTGCCAAAGTCTGCGTGATCGCGGGGCTCACTTTCTGGCTGGGCAATATCGCGTTCCTTGGCTTCGGCATGATTGTTGAACCGGAAGCCGCGACCGCGATCGACAAGCTGCCGAACGCGGTCAATCGCGCGATCGGCGCCGCCGCGCTGGCCGGACTCGTCCTTTATGTGCTCTGGGTCGGAATGAAACCGCGCACGGTCGGTATCGACGAGGGCAAGCTCAGCGTCACCCTGCCGGGCTGCCGCCTGACCGTGGTCCAGATCCTGATCGGAATCGTCGATCTCGCCTGCAGTGCCGCCGCGATGTATGTCTTGATGCCGGCGGGGCAACAGATCGACTTCGTCTCGCTCGCAGTCATTTTCGTCTGCTCGACGCTTCTGGGTTTCGCGAGCTCGTCGCCGGGCGGCCTCGGCGTGTTCGACGCGGCGATGCTGGTCGCGCTCCTGCATTATCATCGGCACGCCAATACGCCGTTCGCGAAGGAGAGTGTGCTCAGCGCACTGCTCTTGTTTCGCCTGTTTTATTACATCGCACCCTTTGTAATTTCGCTCGCGATTCTCGGTGTCCGCGAGTTTATTCTTGATCTGAAGCCTGTGGCCGAAAAACTCAGCCACGTCGAAATTTTCAGTCACCACCACCCCGACGGGGAAAAGCCGAAGGAGAAGAAGCGGACGGCGAAGCTCGTGCGTAAAAAGGGTTGAGCTTATTTTTCTTTCGCTACGCCGGCGGCGATGCTTTCACCGAGGCCTTTCGGCATCTTCACGATCTTGACGCCCTTCGGCAGAACGAAGAGCGAAGGATCCTGCTTCACGCGCTTGACCTCCGTTACTTGCGAAACCGTCTTGCGTTTGCCGTTCACGGTTGCTTCGGTGCGCAGCGGAATATTGTCGCGCGAAAGGCAGACGATGACGGGCCCGCTGAAATGCGCGTTCTCGTGCCCCGGTTTCGCGCCGGCCATCTCCCATAGCTCGCACGGCTCGCCCGCGACGGTATCGCTGCCGACTCGTTTGCCGTCGCCGTAAACCTGTCCGTAACTGGCATCGCCGATGCCGACTTCCATCGCTGCGTTGCCCACGCCCGGAATGGACATCAGCATGTACATTTTGCGTGTCTTGAGATCCATGATCCCGGTGAGCGGCATTGGGCCCACATCCGTCTCGACCCGCGCCTTGTCGCCGGAATGGTGCAGGGTCATGGTGCCGCTGCCCATCATCGTGGCCTTGACTTCGAAATCGATGGTCGGAAGCGGGACCGGCTCGGCGAAGGCGCGCGTCGCGGCGGCGCCCCCGAGGATTGCGGAAACGGCGAATGAACAGACCAGGCGCCAAAACGGCATGCGCGAAAACCGCATCTCTATGCTCCGCTCACTGCCCCCAATTCCCTCGTCTCACGGTTCGCGAGGACTGGCAAGCGGGTCGCTATACTTGGTGAGAAACGGCAGATTCGCCCGAAAGATGCCTCCGCGCTAGGAGGAAGCGGAATGAACACGACGCCCACCCTGCCAGAACGCGTTTCGCTCGCGACACCAAAGCGCCTGCGCTGGCTTATGGGCCTCGGTCTCGTGGCGATGATCGCGGCGGCTGCGATCGGCTGGGTTCATCCCGTGATCGCGCTTCCTGCGATCGCCATTCTCGGAACCTTGATCGCGGTCGGGTTTCGATCGAGCGGAAGTTCGGTTGCCGGTGCGCGCGTGCAAAATCTCACGGCCGATCCTGCCGCGACGGCAGCGCCGCTCGTGGCGGTGATTCATGCGCTGCCAGAGCCAGCGCTTCTGGTCGATGGCCGCGGGCTCTTGATCGCAGGTAACGTTGCGGCGGCAGCGCTATTCGGCCGCCTGAAAACGAACGAAGCGATTTCTCTTACAACCCGCAATCCGCAAATCCTGGAAGCCTTGACGAAAGCAGAAAGCGGCGAGCCGCAGGATTTCGAGATCGAGGAACGCATTCCGGTCGAGCGTTCGCTCGATGCGCATGTAGCGCCGATCGTGTTCGGCGATGAAAAGCCGGACTTGTTTCTCCTCGCGTTCCGCGACCGTACGCAGGAGCGCCGCGTCGACCGCATGCGTGCCGATTTCGTTGCGAATGCAAGCCACGAGCTGCGCACGCCTTTGGCCTCGCTCTCGGGCTTCATTGAAACGTTGCAGGGATCGGCGCGCGACGATCCGGCTGTGCGCGACAAATTCCTCGGCATCATGGGCGATCAGGCGCGCCGCATGGCGCGATTGATCGACGACTTGATGTCGCTTTCGAGGATCGAACTCAGCCTGCATCTACAGCCGCAAGCCATCATTGATCTAGCGGGCGTGGTAACCACGGCCTGCGACCTCCTTGCGCCGCTCGCGAAAGAACAGGGGATTACGATCGATATAAAGAAAAAAGAAGTGTCGCGCCTCGATGTGCACGGCGACCGGGACGAACTCTTGCGTGTCGCGGAAAACCTGATCGAAAACGCGTTGAAGTACGGCGCCTCCGGCAAGCACGTGGAAATCACATTGAGTAAAGAGGGAGAGGACGCGATAGTTTCTGTGCGCGATTTCGGCCCTGGCATCGCACCCGAGCATCTGCCGCGGCTCACCGAACGCTTTTATCGCGTGGATGTAGAGCGAAGCCGCTCGCAAGGCGGCACGGGTCTTGGACTTGCGCTCGTGAAACATATTCTGGCGCGCCATCGCGGCCGGTTAACGATTGAGAGTACGCTGGCAAAGGCGCCGTATTCACAGTCCGGATCCCGCTCGCGCAATAAATCGCGAGATACCGTAACACTTTAGGCTGTCATCCAACTGTCATCCAAAATTCATAGAACCGTTGTGCGCGGGGCCTAGGTCACGAGCGCATGAAAAGAACAAGACAACCCAAAAGACAGCCTAGGACAGTTATCATGAAGCTCTCGAGCCTACTCTTCTCAGCAATTTTCGTAATCGCGGGCGTCATGCTCGCGGGTGAGACGCGCGCCGCCGACATCTCCGGTGCCGGCGCGACCTTTCCGTATCCGATCTACGCGAAGTGGGCGGATGCCT
>JAJPHK010000157.1 GCA_021325315.1 Alphaproteobacteria bacterium | reverse complement strand
TCACGAATTTGCGGTCATGTTCGGGAGCCTTTTGCTTCCCGTTGTGCCGCCCACCCGTTTCCCATCGTTCGTAAATCGACACAGCCACAACCGGCGAGAAAGGCCCCGAATTGACTTGGATGGCAGCACTTCCTAGCGTTCCGGTCAATTGTGCAGAACAAAATTCCGCTATGCGGAACGAGCGGAAAAGGAATTTCCGCACCCAATGGGAGAAGAATTCGTGCCGGGATCTGTCAGTTTCGAACACAGTGGCGAGATCGCCATTGTTTTCGTCGACAACCCGCCGGTGAATGCGCTCAAGCACGAAGTGCGGTTCGGCATTCTGGAAGGGATGCGCCGCGCGGCGGAAAATGCGGACGTGAAGGCGATCGTGCTCGCCGCGAAAGGGCGCACTTTCATGGCGGGCGCCGACATCACCGAATTCGGCAAGCCGCCGAAGGCGCCGATCCTCTCCGAGGTGATCGTCTTCATGGAAACGATGCGAAAGCCTGTGGTGGCGGCGCTGCACGGCACGCCCCTGGGCGGCGGGCTTGAGATCACCTTCGGCTGTCAATTTCGTGTGGCCTCGCCCGAAACGAAATTGGGGCTTCCCGAGATCAAGCTCGGCATCATTCCGGGCGCGGGCGGCACACAGCTTCTGCCGCGGCTCGTCGGCGTCGAGAAGGCGCTCTCGATGATTTTGTCGGGCGATCCGATTCCGGCGAAGGACGCGCTTGTCTGCGGATTGATCGACGAAATCGTCGAAGGCGATGTTCTGCAGGGCGCGATCGCTTTCGCGCGCAGGGCGCTCGCCGAAAAAAGACCGCTCAGGCATCCGCGCGAGCGCGACGAAAAAATAAAACTGGCAAATAGGGAAAAATTCGAGGAAGCGGCAAGCGCGATTCTGAAAAAATCCCGCAGCATGGATGCGACGAAGGCGGCGATCGAATCGATCCGCAATGTTTTTGCGCTGCCGGTGGACGAAGGGAGAAAGCGGGAGCGCGAATTGTTCTTGCGATTGGTTGCGGGCGAGCAATCGCGGGCGCAACGCTATATTTTCTTCGCCGAGCGCGAGGCGTTGAAAATTCCCGGCCTCGGCAAGGACGTGAAGCCGCGCGAAGTGAAAAGCGCCGCCGTGATCGGCGCGGGCACCATGGGCGGCGGCATTTCCATGGCGCTTGCGAATGCCGGCATTCCCGTCACTGTCATCGAGACAAGCGAAGAGGCGTTGAAGCGCGGGCTGGACACGATCTCGAAGAATTACGCAACGAGCGTGAAACGGGGCAGTCTCACACAGGAAGAGGCGGATAAGCGCTTCGCACGCTTGCGCGGCCAGACTTCGCTTGACGTGGCAAAGAACGCCGATCTCGTGATCGAAGCCGTGTTCGAGGAAATGAACCTGAAGGAAGAGGTCTTCAGCGCTCTCGACAAGCTTGCGAAGCCGGGCGCCGTGCTTGCGACCAACACCTCGTATCTGGACGTAAACATGATCGCCGCCGTTACCAAACGCCCGGCGGACGTGCTCGGCATGCATTTCTTCAGCCCGGCGAATGTGATGCGGCTTCTCGAAGTCGTGCGCGGCGAAAAGACATCTCCCGAGGTGCTCGCGACAGCGATTGCTGTCGGAAAGAAGCTCGGCAAGGTGCCGGTCGTGGTCGGCGTCTGCCGCGGTTTTGTCGGGAACCGCATGCTCGCGCGGCGTCAGCAGGCGGCCGAGCGGGTGCTGCTTGACGGCGCGCTGCCGCAGGAGGTCGACGCCGCCATGACCGGCTTCGGCTTCCCGATGGGGCCGCTGGCGATGAGCGATCTCGCCGGTCTCGACATCAGCTGGCGCAACCGCAAGGCCCTCGGCACCCGTACGGAAATCGCCGATACGCTATGCGAGATGGGCCGCTTCGGCCAGAAAACGGGGAAGGGGTTTTATCGCTACGAACCTGGCTCCCGCACGCCGATCCCCGATCCTGACGTGGATGAGATCATCGTGGCGGCATCGAAGAAGCTCGGCCGCACACGCCGAAAATTCAGCGCGCAGGAAATCGTCGAACGTCTAGTCTTTCCGATGATCAACGAGGGCGCGCGAATTCTCGATGAGGGAATCGCCGCACGCGCGAGCGACATCGACGTGATCTGGGTCTACGGCTACGGTTTCCCTGTCTACCGGGGCGGTCCGATGTTTTACGCCGATCAGGCTGGACTCGCGGCAATCCGCGACAAGCTCAAAATCTTCGCGCAGGAAGCGGGAGACGAAACGCTAGAGCCCGCGCCGCTTTTGCTGAAACTCGCGGCGGAGGGAGGTGGCTTCGCATCGCTGAACGAAAAGAAAGCCGCTGCATAAGCTGGCCTCAACCATGCACCGAAGCCATATCCGCGCTTCGCGCCCACGGCCGGTGATTGACCGTCCCGATCCGCCAGAAATTGCCGTCATCCGTGCGCAGATGATCCGCGCGCGTGATTGAACAGTTGCCGATGCTGAAGGCAAGCGCCCGGTCGGGCGAAAGTTCAAGCGCGACCGCAAGCATCGCCTTGATCGTGCCGCCGTGCACGACCGCGACGATATCGCGCCCGGCGTATTCCTGCGTGAGCCGCCCGATCGCGGGCTTCACCCGCGCGATCAGATCGTTGAAGCTCTCGCCGCCCGGCGCGCGCTCATGCGCGGAGCCGAACCAGAATGGAAGCGGCTTTCGAGCCCTGTAAAACTCCTCGCGAACGAGCCCTTGCCATTCGCCCAGATGCTGCTCGGCGAATTCCGGCACCTTGAACGGTGCCTGTTTCGGGCGGTGCTTCGCTTCCATTTCGGCAATGATCGCGTCCGCCGTTTGTACCGTGCGCGAAAGATTGCTCGTGAGCCATACTGCGGTCTTGGGAAGCTCCGCGGCGATCGCCCGGAACACCTCGGTATTCGTGCAATCGCTGTCGACGTCGCGCTGGCCGTAAATTCGCTCAATGTCCGAAACCGGCGCATGCCGGATCCACCACCAATGCGTTTCGTGCGACATTCCGCTTTTCCCCAAACGGTTTCACTCTACAATCGCTTTCGCATGCCTGCGTCGTTCGATCCAGAAAAATCGCGAGAAAGCGAAAACGTGCGATGACCCCGCAAGAGATGCTGGAGCAGGATTTCGGCACGATCCCTGCGCTTATCCGCGCACATGCGGAATGCCAGCCCGACCGCGTCGCGCTCGCGCTCGGCGAGCGCCGCATGGCTTATCGCACGCTCGACCGGCTGGTGGATCGGGACGCCGCCGGCCTGCAACGCGACGGCTTGCGACCGCGCGATGCGGTCGCAATCTGCGCGGCAACAACGCCGGAATATGCCGCCGTCTTTTTCGGCGCGCTGCGCGCGGGCGCGGCGGTGGCGCCGCTATCGCCCTCGGCGACTGCCGAGAGCCTCCTCGCCATGCTCGAAGATTCCGGCGCAAAGCACTTCTTTCTCGACGCGCCCGCCGCCGAAAACATCAAGCCGCTTTCCATTCTGGCTTCGGTGCAGTGTGTTTCGCTCGATGGTTCAAAAGCTGGCACGCCGCTGGAACAATGGCTTCCGCCGGGAAACGCCGCACCGGAGGAAATTTCGGCCGATCCGGACGATCCGTTCAACATCATCTACTCCTCCGGCACGACCGGCACGCCGAAAGGCATCGTGCAGCCGAACCGAATGCGCTGGGCGCATGTGCGCCGCGCGATGCTCTATGGCTACGGGCCGAGCGCGATCTCGCTCGTTTCGACGCCGCTTTATTCGAATACGACGCTCGTGAGTTTTCTCCCCACCATGGCGCTTGGTGGAACCGCCGTTCTGATGCAGAAATTCGGCGTCACGAATTTCCTCGCGCTCGCCGAGAAGGAGCGCGCGACCCACGCCATGCTCGTGCCCTCGCAATACAAGCGCATCATGGAGCATCCTGATTTCGGAAAATACGATCTCTCCAATTTCCGTATGAAGTTCTCGACCAGCGCGCCGCTCCCGGCGGCGCTGAAATCCGAAATCCTGAAGCGCTGGCCGGGCGGGCTCGCGGAATATTACGGGCTCACCGAAGGCGGCGGCACCTGTGTTTTGCTCGCCCATGAATTTCCGCAGAAGCTGCACACCGTCGGCAGGCCCGTGCCTGGCCACGACATCCGCCTGATCGACGAAAACGGGAAGGAAGTCGCGAAAGGGGAAGCGGGCGAAGTCGTCGGCCGTTCGCCCGGCATGATGATCGGCTATCACAGACGGCCGGATATGACCGCCGCTGCCGAATGGTTCGACGCCGAAGGAAATCGCTTCCTTCGTACCGGCGATATCGGCCGCTTTGACGAGGACGGGTTCCTCACGTTGATCGACCGCAAGAAGGACATCATCATTTCCGGCGGCTTCAATATCTATCCGAGCGATCTTGAAACCGTGCTCATGCGCCACGAAGCCGTGGCAGAAGCGGCGGTGGTTGCGGCGCCTTCCGAGCGCTGGGGCGAGACGCCGGTGGCGTTCGTCGTGCTGAAGCCCGGACGGAAACTTGCTGCTGAGGAGCTGCGCGAATGGGCGAACCGGCAGCTCGGCAAGACCCAGCGCATTGCCGAAATTCGCTTCAAGCCCGAATTCCCGCGAAGCTCCATCGGCAAGGTCTTGAAGCGCGAATTGCGCGGCGAATTGCTGCTCAAGAACGCTGGATAGATCCTTTTGTCTCCGCACTCAGGCGCGAGCTAAGCGCCCCGCTTCGCATGACGAGCCGCACCATCAGCTGGAAAGTTGAGAGCTGGAATGTCGAGAAAGAAGACATTCACCGGGAGGGGCGAATTGGGGCCATGCCTCACTGATACGGCCCCCGAGGCCGCTCCCGGTGACGCGTTCGTGTAGCGCCGCTGCGCCAGAAGCCCGAACGATTGCTTCAGGCGGTGATCGCGGCAAGCTGAGCCGGTGGTGTCATCCAAACCTCCGCTTCGCTTGATTCGCTTATGCCGATTGCTCGGCACCGGTTAAGGCTCCCGCCGAAAGGCGTCGAAGTCAAGACGGATTCGCGAAACAGTCTTGCGAATATGTGAAATTCATTTTTGCGTGGTGTAACGCACGCCAAAGCCTCAAGTTCCAACCTTGAGTTCCGACACCAGGCCGCGCAATTGTGCGACGACACTGAGCGCAACCACTTTCCCCGTGCGTGGATTTTCCGAGGGAATGTTCTCGATGGTCATGGAAAACCGCACGGTATCGGCATCGACGTCGATACGGTGCGTGTTGCGACTCACGGTTGGATCGGCCCAGATTTCGAGCCGTGTTTTGTCCGGGCCGATTCCCGCGAGGCTCAGCGCCGCCGCGACATTGATATTCGCCGGAAAGCCGCGCGCGCCCTCGCGCGCGCTGCCGTCGAAAACCTTGAGCGGTTCCTTCAGCCCTGCCACCGAAATCTTCCGCTCGACAAGGTAAGCCGCGCCTTCGAGCCCCTCCGGCGGCTTTCGCGTCACCATTTTTACCGAATGGATTGTGCCTTCGGCCGCGGCCCGCACGGCATCGAGACCAAGGAGCGCGCCTGTGGGAACGAGGATACGCGCGCCGCTTTCGCGCGCTTTCTCCACGAGATCCCAGTTCTCCAGAAGCTTGCCGACACTCAAGGGTACGAAAATCTTGCCGCGCTCGATCGCGGGCAAGGCGAAATTGCGGAATTCCGCGGGCGGCAATACTTCCACGATTATATCGCAGGCTTCGGCGATCTCCTTAGCGCCCAAAATTTTTATCGATTCGTCGGGCACGGTTTTTCGCGCTTTCGCATGATCGCGCGCGCTTATGGCCGCGAGCTTCAATCCAGGAATGCCTGCGAGAAGCCGCTTTGCCACTTCGCGGCCAACGGCGCCCAGGCCCGCCAGGCCGATTTTCAAGGGAGCTTTCAACGATACACCTTTCTTCTTAATGCGCGCCTTGCAGCGCGGCTTTCTCCGCGAGCTTTTCTTCGAGCCGCGAGATGTTCTGCAGCAGGCGCTCGCTCGTGAGCTTCAGGAAATAGAACCCGAATTGCGGGTTCTGGAAGTAGAGCTCGCGCAATTTTTCGTAGCTCAACGTCAACACCTCGCCGTCGGCGACGCATTCGAGCGAGGCGGTGCGCCGGTTCTCGGGCGCGAGCAGGCCCATTTCGCCGACGAGTTGGCCGGGCGCGATCTCGATGCCGAGCTCGGGAAGCAGGAATTTCCCGGTGACGGTATAATACATCTCGTCCGCGACATCGCCTTTTTGAAAGAGAAGATCGCCGCGGAAATATTGCCGCCTCGTCATGAACGGTTTCAGCCATGCCATGGAAAGGTCGCCGCTCGCCGAAACCTTCACTTTCTTTACAAGCACGAGCATCTGCCGCAGCCGCACTACGTTGAGCGGCAGTAGGAAGAGGTACATGAACAGCGTCGGGTAGGATTTGGCGTAATAGCCGTAAAGAATAAAGAAGATCGTGGACACAATGCCCGCGATGCGAAGCGGCACCATGGTCTGCATCGCATAGGTCGCGACATAAAATATCGCGCCGATCACGGCGAAAAATTCGCCCCACCCGATGTGAAGACTGCCGATTTGCATCTCGTCCTCCCGCCCCAAAACGCGCGAACCGATGTATAACCTTTCCGGCCGGTCTAGGCGAAGGGCAAGAAGCGCGGAATGAAGCGGAAGGGGCGGGGGAGCTATATTCTTCTGGTGAGCGGTGTGATCGCGGCGGCGGTCGCAATCCGCGTGCTCGATCCGTTTTTCGTGCAGGCGCTTCGGCTCATTTCCTTCGACGTCTATCAGCGCGTGGCACCGCAGCGTTTCGACCCGGGATTGCCCGTCCGGGTCGTCGATATTGACGAAGCCTCGATCGCGAAAATCGGCCAGTGGCCATGGCCGCGCACGGTGATGGCCGACCTTGTGAAAAAACTCGGCGCGAAGGGCGCCTCCGCCATTGCCTTCGACGTGATGTTTCCCGAGGCCGACCGCACGTCGCTCGAAGAGGTCGCGAAACACCTGCCGCCGGATCAGGCCGGGCGCCTGCAAGGCGTCATCGCCGGCGTTCCCGAAAACGACAGGATTTTTGCCGAGGCGCTCGCGCAGACGCCGAGCGTGATCGGCATGACGCTCACTTCCGGAACGAATGCGTCGGCCTACCGGCCGAAAGCGGGTTTTGCCGTTGCAGGCGACGACCCGCGTCCCTTCATCGCGGGCTTCACGGGCGCGACCGGAAACCTCCCGATCCTCACGGAGGCCGCTAAGGGAATCGGCGCGCTCAACTGGACGCCTGACCGCGATCAGGTGCTGCGTCGCGTTTCGCTCATCTATCGGCTCGGCGATCAATATGTGCCGTCGCTCGCGGCCGAAGCGCTGCGGATCGCCCAAGGCGCGTCCACCTACGTGCTCAAGTCCTCGAACGCGAGCGGCGAGACCGCATTCGGCCGCGCGACCGGCCTCAATCATATCCGCATCGGGGACATCGAGGTGCCGACCGATGCACAAGGCGCGATCTGGATGAAATTCCGCGCGAGCGATCCGGATAGCTTCATTCCGGCCTGGAAAGTGCTCGCGGGCGAAGTGCCGGAGGACGAAATCTCCGGCCGCATCATGCTGGTCGGCACGAGCGCCCCCGGACTCCTCGATTTGCGGGCGACTCCGATCGATCCGGTGCTGCCGGGCGTCGAGGTGATCTCGATGATGATCGAGCACATTGTCGGCGGGCAAAATCTCAGGCGGCCAGACTATGCGCCGGCGCTCGAGGAAATGGCGATCTTGATCCTCGGCGTAATGCTCGCTTTCGTGTTCTCGCGCGTGTCCGCGCGGAGCGCCGGACTGATCGGATTTGTCACGGTATCCGGGCTCTTTCTGTGCGGCTGGCTTGCTTACCGCTACGGCGATCTCCTGCTCGATCCGCTCTATCCCGCGCTCGCCTTGATGCTGCTTGTCGGTGCCGCCACCTTTCACATCTATCGCCGCGTCGAATTGCAGCGCGGCGAAATTCGCGGCGCTTTCGGCCGTTATGTCGCGCCGCAAGTGGTCGAGCAACTGATCGCGAATCCGGACCGGCTCGAGCTCGGAGGCGAAGTGCGCGAGATCACGCTGATGTTCTGCGACGTGCGCAACTTCACCTCGATTTCCGAAACCATGAACGCGCACGAGCTCACGACCTTCATCAACGAGTTGCTCACGCCGCTCTCGGAAACGATTCTCGAACATCGCGGCACCATCGACAAATATATCGGCGACTCCATCATGGCGTTCTGGAATGCGCCGCTTGATGAGCCAGATCACGCTTCGCTCGCGGCAAAGGCCGCGCTTGGCATGGCTGCGCGCATTCCGGAATTGAATCGCCATTGGCAGGAGCAAGCGGAGGCGGCCGGCAACAAGTTCGTTCCGGTGCGGATCGGGATCGGCATCAATACCGGCAATTGCTGCGTCGGCAATCTCGGCTCGACTCAGCGCTTCGACTATTCCGCGATCGGTGACGAGGTGAATCTCGCCTCGCGGCTGGAAGGACTGTCGAAGCTATATGGCGTGACCGCGGTTGTGAGCGAGCGCACGGTCGAGCAACTGAAAGATGTACGTGCGCTGGAACTTGATCTCGTGCGCGTGAAAGGCCGCACGCGGCCGACCCGGATTTATACGTTCCTCGATCTCGTAGGCGGCGGGAAAACCGGGGAATTACCCGCCCTTCAGGAGGAGTTTCTCGCGGCCTACCGCAAAAAGGAATGGGATAATGCCGAAAGTGTGATGGAACGCACACGCGCGCATCTGCAAACGCTTGGCATTTCCGAGCTCGATTCATACTATTCGTTATTCGCTTCGCGTATTGCGGGTTATCGATCGAATCCGCCGTCCGCCGATTGGGACGGTTCCTTCACCGCCATCGAAAAGTAAAAGTTAAAACAGGAGCGATGCCGTGACCGATCCGATTCACATTGCGCTGACCGCTGTCCTGATCCTCCTGATTAAACATCTCATTTTCGATTTTTTCCTGCAGACGGCGTACCAGTACAAGAATAAGGGAATCTACGGCCATCCCGGCGGGATTCTGCACGCTGGACTGCACATATTCGGCACGTCGTTCTTGTTTCTGTTCGTCAATCCCGGAGCCGTGCTCGCCGTGCAAATTCTCGCCGGCGAATTCATCGTCCATTATCATATCGACTGGACGAAGGAGCAGGTCGTCAAGCGTATGCGGCTTACGGCCGAAGACGCTGCGTTCTGGTGGACGCTCGGCGTCGACCAGTTCCTGCATGGCGCGACCTATGTCGCGATCGCCTGGATCGCGCTCAGCCGCTTCGCTCAGTAGCGATTGAAGAAAGTAACCGTTGTGACGTGGTTGGTGTAGCTGCCGAGCTGCGTGTTCGAATTGTCACGCTCATAGCGATAGTCGAACCGGATGCTGCTCTGGTTTGTCACAAACGGATTGCGGAAAATAAGCGCGGCACCCGGCGCATAGATGAAATCGCGGCGATCGATGGTCATCGGCGGAAAGACAGTATTGTCGGTAGCGCGAGCATAATAGCGTTCGAGCGCCGAGAAATTGATCCCCGCCGTCACCCAGTCGGTAACCGGCTTGAAATATTCGATGCGTCCGCCGACTTCGTTATAGCGGCCTGTGCGGAAGTCGTCGGGCGACACGAGAAAATTAAGATTGCCCACGGCATCGATGCCGCTCCAGCGCCACCAGGGCGATATGACAACGAGATCGTCCTTGAGGATCGCGCCGGCGAACAGAAATTTCGCGGTGACGTCCGCGAACCAGCCGTGCGTCTGCGGGAAGAAATCGTTGTAATCGCGATAGCCCGCGCGGTAGCGCACAATGTAATTCATCGGTCCTTCGCCGCCCTCGAACAGCGCGGTCGCGAACGCTTCGCTATAGAAAAAATGATGATCGAAGTAAGAGCCGCCGACACCGATCGAGGGATGAAAAGTCATTGTCGGCGTCACCGCGTAAACCGGGCCCGTCGCGGCACCGGCATAGCCGTAATTCAGATCGCTATCGGATGTGTACAGATTGCCCGAGAAGAGCGCGGTCGTCCGCCAGCGTGTATCCCCCAGCGTTCGCTCGTCTTTTAGCAGGACGCGCGCGAAGAGTTCCGGCGAGCCTTTCTTGCCGACCGCGAAATCCTGCGGATTGGATTCGTAACCGGCGCCGGCTTCGGTGAAGACCTGAAACGTGTTCGGCAGAAGCCTTGCCGCGACGCGTTCCGCGCCTTTCTTCGCTTCGGCGTTGCCGGGATCCAGGGCCGCAGCGCGCTCATAGGCAGCAAGCGCCTTGCCGTAGTCGCCCTGCGCTTCGGCCGCCCGCGCGTAGGCGAGGTTGAGCTCGACATTGCGCGGGTCGTTCATGATTTGCGCGTTCAGGCGGGCAAGCTCGTCCGCCAGAGCAGGCGCAGTCATACCCATCGCAAGCAGCGCCGCAACGACAAGCAGCGTCCGTTTCATGATTTCGACCAGCCCTGAACACGCAAAAAGGCACAAATCAAACGGCGGCGATCACCTCGAAAATCGCCGCCATCAATTGCGGGAACAATGCCAGCGGCACAAACTAGCGACAAGGGCTCAGGCAGTTACCACCACAGGTATAGTGTGACGGCTATCACAGAATTCGCGCCGTTATTGGGGTCTTGTGTGGCTTCCAAGCCACAGCAGGCGGAAACATGAACGGCTACCCGCTAGAGTGGAGACCCGGCTTGGCGTAGTGTCTGACCGTTCGCAACAGGGGCATTCGATGCGTACAGGGCTGAAGACGCTGAATTTCATCGCGCTTGCCGCGGGCTTCGTGCTCGCCTCGAACGCCGCTTTCGCACAGGCCCGGATCGGCGTCGCTGCGGTTGTGAAGAATCAGGTGACGGGCGGCGGCGCGCCGCTCTCTTCCGGCAGCAGCGTGCATGCGAACGAGATCATCAAGACGGGCGAGGCAAGTTCGGCGCAGCTTCTCTTCGTCGACCAGACGAGCCTCATGGTCGGCGCGAAATCGGAAGTGAAGCTCGACCGCTTCGTCTACGATCCGAACAGCGGCAACGGCAAGGTCGTGATGAACGCAGGCAAGGGCGTTTTCCGCTTCGTCTCCGGATCGCAGAATTCGAAGAGTTATCAGATCAACACCCCAGTCGCGACGATCGGCGTGCGCGGAACGGTGTTCACTTTCCTGAATTCCGGCACGCAGCTTTTCCTCACGACCTCGAACGGCCTGGTGCTCGTGACGATCTTGCCGAACGGCCCGACGGTCGAGGTGCCGGCGGGCTGGTCGATCGTTGTCTATCCGAATGGGAGCTACCAGAAGTTCCAGTCTTCGGACACGACGAATTTTCTCCGGAACGCGGGTCTCGATCAGCGGCTCCTGGAGGAATATTCAAATGTCCTTGGCGATCACAACAATACGCAGGGCGGATTGAGCGCGCCGTTCTTTAGCGATTTCCGCTTGAAGAACCGGCCATAACCTCACGTCTGGTTCTTAACCAGAAAATCGAAATCGCAGCCGCTGTCGGCTTGCGAGACGTGCTCGATATAAAGCCGCTCGTAGCCGCGCGCGGGCTTGACCGGCGGTTTCCAGGCTGTGCGGCGCTTGTTCAATTCGGCATCTTCCACCAATAGATCGAGCTTTCGCGACTTCGCATCGAGGCGAATTCGGTCGCCGTCCTTCACGAGCGCAAGCGGCCCGCCCGCCGCCGCCTCCGGCGAGACATGCAGAACGACGGTGCCGAAAGCCGTGCCGCTCATGCGCGCGTCGGAAATCCGCACCATGTCCTTCACGCCCTTCGAGCCGAGCTTCTTCGGGATCGGTAGCGCGCCCGCTTCCGGCATGCCCGGCGCGCCGATAGGGCCCGCGTTCTGCAAGACGAGAACACTTTCGGGCATCACGTTCAGACTCGGGTCGTCAATGCGTTTTGAAAGATCCTCGAGCGAAGTGAACACAACGGCAGGGCCTTCATGCGAGGTAAGCGAAGGCGTCGCGGCGGATAATTTGATCGCCGCGCCTTGCGGCGCAAGATTGCCAGTGAGGATCGCGATCGCAACGCCTTCCACCACGGGCCGGTTGAGCGGCCGGATCACTTCGTCGTCGACATAGCCCGGCCAGCGCTTCACCACCTCGCCGAGCGTTTCGCCGGAGACGGATTTTGCGGATAAGTCGAGCTTGTCGCGGAGCCTGCGCCACAGCGCCGGAACGCCGCCGCCCGCGTGAAAATCCTCCGCGAATTGCGTGCCCGCAGGTTTTAAATTGACAAGCACAGGCACCTCGCGGCCGACGACGTCGAGCTCCTGCAAATCGAATTTTAACCCCGCGCGGCCCGCGATCGCGGCCAAATGCACGATTGCGTTTGTGGAGCCGCTGATCGCTTGCAGGACAACGGCGGCGTTCCGCAGCGACTGCTTGGTGAGAAGCTCGCTCGGCCGCGGCCCGTCGGTTTTTGCCATTTCCGCGGCGCGCCGGCCGGTCGCAGTCGCAATCCGCATGCGCTCGGAAGAAACAGCGGGCGCCACGGCTGCGCCGGGCAGCGTGAAGCCGAGCGTTTCCGCAATCGTCGCCATGGTGCTTGCCGTCCCCATCACCATGCAGGTACCGGCGGTGGGCATGAGCTGATCATGCGCGCGGTTCAAATCTTTTTCCGAAATCGAACCAGCGCGGAAAGACGCCCAAAGCCTTCGGCAATCGGTGCAGGCGCCAAGCTGCGTGCCTTCGAAACGGCCCGCGAGCATGGGCCCGACCGGAAGCACGATGGCGGGAAGATCGGCGCTGATCGCGCCCATGAGCTCGGCGGGGATCGTCTTGTCGCAGCCGCCGATCAAGACGACTGCATCCATCGGAAGCGACGCGCACATCGCTTCCACATCCATCGCCATCAAATTCCGCCACAGCATCGAGGACGGGAAGGCGAAGGATTCCTGCAACGAGATCGTCGGGAAGACGAAAGGCAGCGCGCCGGCGGCGAGCACGCCTTGCTTCACCGCTTCCGCAAGCTGCGGCGCGGTGCGATGGCAAGGATTGAAATCGGAGGCGGTGGAAAGAATGCCGACGATAGGTTTCGACAAGGCCTCGTCGTCGTAGCCCGCGCCCTTCAGGAATCCTCGCCGCAGAAAAAGCGAGAATTCGTCGTCGCCGTATTTGGCAAGACGCGACCGTAGGCCGCGCTTCATACCAGCGCCCCGGCGTCTAACTTCTTCAGTTCGCCGAGCAGCTCTTTCGTCTGCGCAGACGAGAGCGGATCGAGCGGCGGCCGCGTGCGCGCCCAGTCTTTATGCCCGGTTTGCTCCGCCACCACGGCCTTGATCCCTGCGATGAGCGGAAATTTCACCATGAGGTTGCGGACGGCCGAAACCTGCCGATGCAGCTCTTCCGCGCCCGCGCTGTTCCAGGTGTCGAACAGTTTCGAGATCGGCCCGATATTGGTGTTCGCTGTCGCTGAGATGCAGCCCGCGGCACCTTTTTTCATCGCCGCGAGGAGAAGCGCTTCGCTCGACGGGAAAACGGCGAAGCCGGGGAACCGCTCCAGCAACGTGTTCACGTAAGCGACGTCGCCGGAGGAATCCTTGAGCCCCACGACGGTCTCGGGAAATTTCGCAATCAAGCGGCCGATCAGATCCGGCGAATATGCGATCGCGCTCATTTGCGGGAAGTTATAGAGATAGAGCCGGAGTTTCGGATCGTTCACGCGTGCGATCACTTCGGAAATGAACGCGAACAGGCCGTCGTCCGACACGCCTTTATAGTAGAAGGGCGGCAGCAACAGCACGCCCTTCACGCCGAGCGAAGTCGCGTGCTTGGTGAGCCGGACGGCGTCACCGATCGAAGGCGCGCCGGTGCCGGGCAAGAGCTTTTCGGCCGGAATGCCTGCGCTGACGAGCTTTTCGAGCGTCGTCTGCCGCTCGGTAAAATCGAGGGAATTCGCTTCGCTCGTGGTGCCGAGCACGGCAAGGCCATGCGCCCCGCCTTTTAAAAGGGCGCGGCAATGCTCGATATAGCGGTCGAAATCGATGGAAAGATCGGGGCGGAAAGGCATGGTGGCGGGCGGCCAGACGCCGGAGGCGCGGTCAGTGTGTTTCATGCGGGGACTGTAGCGAAATGCTTCAGTTCCGCATAGATTCCATTCGGCCCCGCTCCCTCCTCGCCGTAATATCCAGAAAGCGAGGATTGTAGATCGGTTGCTGGTATAGGGCCGGGCCGGTCACCGGGGCCGCCGCCAGCTGCGATACGCGAACCGCCCAGATTGCGACTTCGCGATTTGTTACCGCGCGCCCACGCCGGCGCGGCAAAAATACGGCTACGCAACCCGCATCCTTACCGGCGGCGCTTGTCTATTTTCGTTTTGTTTACCGTGCGGATCGCGACTCTGTCTGGCGCAAGAACCTCGGCCGGTTCCGTTCGCCCGCCTTTTAGCGATCTCTTTGAACCGTCTTTTAACATGAATCAAATCCTTGCCTGAATCGCGATAATTGGATCAATCGTTACAACGCTTATTAGACACGCCATCCGCGATAGTCCCGCGAACGGATAGGGGTGTCAGCGGTGCGTGTCTCCACGGTTGTAATGGTTGTTCTCGCGGGCGTGTTCGGTCTCGCGGCGGTGTTTGTTGCGCAGATGTGGCTGTCGCACCAGGACGCGCTTCGCTCCAAGGCGATGAAAACCGAAACAAAGCCTGCGGCGACCCGCAAGGTGGTCGTCGCGAAATCGCCGCTTCGTTTCGGCAACGCGCTGCAAGCGAATATGCTCAGCGAGGTCGACTGGCCGGAGAATGCCGTTCCACCCGGCGCCTTCGCTTCCGTCAACGAAATGCTCGCGCCCGGCAAGCGGATCGTGCTTGCGCCGATCGAGCCGAACGAGCCGGTGCTCGCGGCGAAAATCACCGGCCCCGGCCAGCGCGCGACCCTCTCCGCCGTCATTCATCCCGGAATGAAAGCCGTGACCGTTCGCGTGAACGATGTCGAGGGCGTCGCGGGCTTTATTCTCCCCGGCGACCGCGTGGATGTTCTGCTTACGCGCAGGAATGACAAGGAAGGCACGACCGACGTTGTGCTGCAGAATGCGCCTGTGCTCGCGATCGACCAGCTCGCCGACGAGCGCAGCGACAAGCCGCAGATCGTGAAGGCCGTGACGCTCGAAGTCGACACCGTCTCGGCGCAAAAGCTCACGCTTTCCGCGCAACTCGGCGTTCTCTCACTTGCGCTCCGCAAGGCGGGCGAAGCGAAAAGCGACGAAAGCCGCCGCATCTCCGCGAGCGACATCGGCCGCGATGCGGGGCCCGTGGAAGGCAAGAAGAATTTTTCGACCATCACGGTGCTGCGCGCGATGGAGCGAAAAGACTACAGCGTGCCGAGCGAGGAATCCGCCCGCTGGGGCGAAACCAGTCTCGGCAACGCGGTCACGCAGTAACGGAACGCAGCGATGAAAACAAAACCCAAGGCTATCGCCGCTCGACTGCCGGATGGCTTCGTGTCTTTTCTGAGCGTGCTGCTCTCGCTCGTCGTGCTCGCGGGCGCGCTGACGCTTTTTCCGGCGATGCCGAAAGCCGCCGATGCGGGAAAACTCATTTCGATCACCTCGGCCCGCAAGCTCACGGGCAATGTCGTCGTCGCGGTCGGAAAGTCGGAGGACGTCCGCACCGACGCGCCGTTCATGGAAGTGGTCGTGGGCGACCCTGCGGTCGCTGACGTGAACCCGCTCACAGATCATTCGATTTCGATTCTCGGAAAGAAAATCGGCACCACGCGCGTTTCGATCTATGCCGAAGGCAAGCGTCTGGTCGGCATTTTCGACGTCGAGGTGTCCTACGACATCGGCAGGCTGCAGGCCGAGATCGCGCGCCAATTCCCGCAGGCGCGGGTGCGTGTTTCTTCGGTGAACGGCCGGATCCTGCTCTCGGGCAAGGTGCCGGACGGGGTCGTGCTCGACCGTATTGTCACCATGGCGAAGCAGTTCGGGCCTGAGATCATCAATTCGGTTGGCGTCACGCAGCCGCAACAGGTTCTGTTGGAAGTCCGTTTCATCGAAGTACAGCGCAACGCCTCGCGTGAATTGGGCGTCAACTGGCAATTTCTCGGCAACACGACGAATGCGGTGATCGGCACCGGCACCCTGCTCTCGAACTCCACGCCGTTCGGCTCCATTCTCACGACGCTGCTCGGAAAAGGTATCGAGGTCGATAACCTGATCAGGGCGCTCGAAGACCGCGGCGTCGCGCGGCGTCTCGCGGAGCCGAACCTCGTCGCGCTTTCCGGCGATACCGCGAGCTTCCTCGCGGGTGGCGAATTCCCGTTCCCGGTTGCGGGTGCGCTCAATACCGTCACCATCGAATTCAAGAAATTCGGCGTCGGCCTTGCCTTTACGCCGACCGTGCTCGCGAACGGGCTCATCAACATGAAGATCGAGCCGGAAGTGAGCCAGATCGACCCGACCAATGTGATCAGCATCGGCGGCGTCCAGATTCCGAGCCTGATTGTCCGCCGCGCGAATACAACGGTCGAATTGCGCGACGGCCAGAGCTTTGCGATCGCCGGCCTCTTGCAGGCAAACAGCGTCACCGCTGCGAAGCAGCTGCCGTGGCTTGGCGATATTCCCGTTATCGGCGCGTTGATGAAGAGCTCGCAGTTCCAGAAGAACGAAACCGAGCTCACCATCATCGTGACGTCGCGCCTTGTGCGTCCCGGCCGCCCGATCGATCTCGTGAAGACGCCGCTCGACGACACGCTCGCGCCGAACGACACCGACTTCTTCCTGCTCGGCAAGCACGAGGTTCGCCGCTCGAAAGTCGAAAAACCCGATCCGGCGAACCCGCAACATGTCCCGGGTGAGCCCGAGCAACCCGAACAAGGCTTCATTCTCGATCTGCCGAAGGGGAACGACCATGTCGCAAGCCGCTAAAATCCGCGCATTCGCGCTTGCCGCGTTCGTGGGAGCGGGTGCCGCGGGATGTTCTGACCTCTATTACGACCGGCGCGACACGGTTTCGCTTGCTGCCGGCGACGCGGTCGCGACCAATATTTCGACTCATACGATCGACGTTTGGCCGCCGGAAGCGGGCGAAACGCGGATCGTGAGCAACGGCCAAAAGATCCAGGGCGCGGTCGAGCGCTATCGCACCAACAAAGTGATCCCGCCGGTCGGCACCGGCACGAGCTCCGTCGGCTACGCGCCGGCGTCGTCCGGCGCGGCCGCGGCTCCCTCGGTGTCGCAGTAACGTGAGGCGCCGGCTTCGATGCTTGATCGCACCTTGCCCCATTCCAGCAAGACACACGTAGCCGTACTGACGGCGGACGGCGAGTTCGAGCAGCTTGTGCGCTCGACCTTCGGCGGCAACGCGCAGATCGAGCTCAGCGTCGTGAAAGGCAAGCTTTCCGCCGAAGCCGCAAAACTGAACGCCGCCGACGCCGCTGTGATCATCGTCGACATAGACGCAACGCAACCGGAAGAATTCGTCGCGCTCTCGCGTTTTGCGGCGCAGCTTGGCGGCAATCCGCCCTTGATCGCGATCACGCAGGCGCTCGACGCGGCGGTTGCGCGAAAACTCGTGCAGGTACGCGTTTCGGATTTTCTCGTGAAGCCGATCGAGCCGATCGAGCTCGTTCGCGCCTGCGCGCGTGCGGCGCAAAGCGCCCATGGCGGCGGCAGCGAAGCCATGGAAGCGCAAATCTACACCTTCCTGCCTGCCGCGGGCGGCGTAGGCGTCACGACGCTTGCGATCCAGACGGCCCTTCTTTTACAGGGCGGCAAGGGAAGCCAGGCATCGGTCTGCTTGGTCGATCTCGATTTTCAGCACGGCGCGGTCGCCGACTATCTCGACATCGAGCCGCGCCTCGACCTGAACGAGATCGAGCCCCGTCCCGAACGCCTCGACCGCCAGCTGCTCGAAGTGATGCTTTCGCGCCATTCGTCGGGGCTGCAGGTGATCGCGGCGCCAAGCCGGCCGGCCGAGATGCGTTCCTTCGATCCGCTGGTGGTGACGAGGCTTCTCGATCTCGTCTCCGCCAACTTCGATTATGTCGTGATCGACATGCCGCGCACCTGGTTCTCGTGGACGGACGATGTGCTCCTTGGCTCGAATCGCCTGCACATCGTGAGCGAAATGACGGTGCCATGCCTCAAGCTCGCGAAGAATTTGCTCTCCTCGATTCGCGAACGGCTGGGTGAAGGCTGCCGCCCGCATGTGATCGTGAACCGTTTCGAGCAGCGCATGTTTACCCCCGGCCTCAAGCTCGCCGACATCGAAAAGGCGTTTGGGCCGGCCTTCGGCGGCGTTATTCCCAACAATTACCGTGTCGTGCGGGAGGCAATCGACCGCGGCGTTCCGCTCGAGGAAGTGAAGCCCGGCAATAACGTCACAGCGCAGCTTAAGAAGATCATCCTGCCATATTCCGGAAAGGGCGGGAAAAAAGCCGCTGCGGGCGAAAAGAGAAGCTTGCTCTCCTGGGCGAGGGTTTCCTGATGCTCGGCCGTTTCACCAGTAGACAGCAGGCTTCAACCGCCGTCAAAGAGCCGGAAGCGGCGCCGGTCGTCGAAGCGCCGGCATTCGTACCGCCGATTCCCGAGATCGTGACCGAAATGCCGAGCGACGGCGGAAACCCGCTACTGTCGGCGAAGCTGCTCGACGCCAAGGTGCGGTTGCATCGCCGGCTGATCGAGGAAATCAATCTTTCGGCGCTGGAAAAATTGCCGCCGGAGGAGATGAAGAAGCAGATCGGCGGTCTCGTCTCGCAATATGTGATGAACGAACGCCTTCCGCTCAACACGCGGGAACTTTCCGATTTCGTCGACGAAATTCTCGACGAGATGACCGGCCTCGGGCCGCTGGAGCCGCTGCTTAAGGACCCGACCGTGAACGACATTCTTATCAACGGCCACGAGCAGGTCTATGTCGAGCGCCACGGCGTTCTGGAGCCCACGGTCGTGCGCTTCAAGGACGAGGCGCATCTTCTGCGTATCATCAACAAAATCGTGTCGGCGGTCGGCCGCCGCGTCGACGAGTCGTATCCGCTTTGCGACGCGCGGCTTCTCGACGGATCGCGTTTCAACTGCGCGATCCGGCCGATCGCGGTGGACGGCCCCTTGGTCTCGATCCGTAAATTCTCCAAACGGCCGTTCAACCTCAACAAGCTCGTCGAGATCGGCGCGATCCGCCCGCAAATGGCGGCGTTGCTTGCCGCCGCGGTGCGCGCGCGTATCACCACGATCATTTCCGGCGGCACCGGTTCCGGCAAAACGACGATGCTGAACGCGCTCTCGTCTTTTATCTCGGACAAGGAACGCTTGGTTACCATCGAGGACGCCGCCGAATTGCAGCTTCAACAGCCGCATGTCGCGCGCATGGAGACGCGTCCGCCGAACATCGAAGGCAAGGGCGAGATTCGCCAGCGCGAGCTCGTCAAGAACGCGCTCCGCATGCGCCCGGAGCGCATCATCCTCGGCGAGTGCCGCGGCGAGGAGGCTTTCGACATGCTGCAGGCGATGAACACCGGTCACGAAGGCTCGATGGCGACGATTCACGCCAACAATCCGCGCGAGGCGATCTCACGTCTTGAACAAATGATCGGCATGGCCGGCCAGCCGATGACGATCGCCAGCGTGCGCGGGCAGATCGCGGCTGCGATCCGCGTGATCGTGCAGTTGCAGCGCTTTTCCGACGGCAAGCGCCGGGTCACCTCGATCTCGGAGGTCACCGGCATGGAAGGCGACATCCTGCAAATGCAGGAAATCTACAAATACGTCCGCACCGGCACCGACGAGAAGGGCGAAGTGCTCGGTCATTTCCAGGCGACCGGCGTGCGTCCGCGTTTCCTGAGCGATCTCGCGGCGATGGGCATCAATATTCCCGGCAACTATTTCGACCCCTCGAAGCCGCTGTAAATTCCGATGTTCGACATCAACCCGGTCACGCTGATCTACGTTTTCGCCGCGATCTCGACGATTCTATTCGTCGAGGCGGCATATCTGATGTTTTTCACGACCGCGTCCTACAAGACGACGGTCAATCGCCGCATGCGGCTCCTGCAAAACGAGCCAAATCGCGAGAATATTCTCGTTCAGTTGCGGCGCGAACGTTCACTCAACGCGGGCGGGGGCTACGCGTTCAAGCTCCAGTCGTTCAATCGGCTCGTCATGCAGTCGGGTCTCACGATCGGGCTCTGGAAATTCGCCCTAATCGCGGCGCTTTTCGCGCTCGTCGTTTTCGGCGCGATGTTCGTCAGGGGGGTCAGCCTCATCGCGAGCGGCGGGATCGCGCTCCTTTGCGGCACGGTTCTGCCGATCCTCGTCCTGAAATTCATGCGCGCGCGGCGGCACAAGCAGTTCGGAACGCAATTTCCCGACGCGATCGACGTCATCGTGCGAAGCCTGAAAGCCGGGCATCCGGTGCCGATCGCGATTCAGATGGTCGGGCGCGAAATGCCGGATCCGATCGGCAGCGAATTCGGCATGATTGCCGACGAAATCACCTATGGCGCCGATTTGGAGACCGCGCTTCGCAACATGTATTTCCGGGTCGGCCAGGAGGATTTGCCGCTGTTCGTGACCGCGGTCGCGATTCAGGGCTCGACCGGCGGCAATCTGAGCGAAATTCTCGGTAATCTTTCGGCGGTGATTCGCCTCCGTTTCAAGATGCGCCGTAAGATCAAGGCGCTTGCCGCGGAAGGCCGTTTCTCGGCGATCATTCTTTCCGCGATACCGATCGCGATGTTCACCATTTTGCAGATGCTCTCGCCGGACTTCTACGGCGACGTGTGGCACGTGGAGATGACGAAGATCGTTCTCGCCGCGGCCGGCGGATGGATGCTGGTCGGCAATCTCATCATGTACAAGCTCGTCAATTTCAGGATCTGAGCGATGGAAAGCCTCTCCGAATCGCTCTTCGATCTTGTCGGCGACAATCCCGCGACGCTGCTCAGCATCCTCATCTTTCTCGCGGTCGGCACGCTCGCCTTCTGCTTCATGGGCTTCATTCGTGTGAAGAGCTCGGTGAACCGGCGTGTCAGCGGCGCGCTTACGGGAACTTCCACCACGAAGGGCGGCGAGCAGAATTCGCTGCGCCAATCGAGCCTCAAAGCGGCGCAAAAGCTCATCGATTACACCGCGAAATATTATTCGACCACCGACACCGGCAACGTGAAGCTTTTGCAGAGCAAGCTCGTCCAGGCAGGTTTTCTCAACCCGCGCGCGGCGGGACTTTATTTCGTGGCGCGCGCCGGTCTCGGTCTCGTCTTTTTCACGCTCGCGTTCGTTTTCATTCCCGCGTTTTACCCCGACCTGAATTGGTCGACGCGCTGGATGCTGATGGCATTTTCCGCGCTCCTCGGCTATTACGCGCCGAGTTTTTATCTCAACCGTAAGATCACTGCGAACAGGAACGAGCACCGCGCGGGCTTTCCCGATTTTCTGGATTTGCTGGTCGTCTGCGCGGAGGCGGGACTTGCAATGGAAGCCGCGCTCGATCGTGTCGGCCGGGAACTTGCCGACTCCTATCGCTCGCTCAGCGCCAATATTCATATGGCGACGCTCGAGATTCGTGCCGGCCGCACGCTTTCCGAAGCGCTGGAGCATCTCGGCGACCGGCTGGGGCTCGAGGAGGCTCGCTCTTTCGCTACGCTTTTGCAGCAATCGGCCGAACTGGGTTCGAGCGTCACCGATGCGCTTCGCGTCTACAGCGACGAGATGCGGCACAAGCGGCTCTCGCGCGCGGAAGAAAAAGCCTACAGCCTTCCGTCCAAGCTGTCGGTGCCGCTCATTCTGTGCATTTTCCCGGTGCTCGTGATCGTGGTTCTGCTGCCGGCCTATATCCGGGTAAAATATCAGGTGTACTGAAAATGCGCGCGGTTTTGTTCGGAAAGCGTTTGGTTTTGTGGTGGCCGGAACACGGTGAATTGTTAACCCGCGTCGCCTAGGGTTTGGAGCTAACGGCTGGGGCTGATCGATGTATGCGTTTCTCACCCGTGCGCTTGTTTGCGCCGCTTGCCTGATCTGGCTTGCCGCTTGCAGTCAGACGACGGCGGAATATGCCGGCGGCGCGAATAGCTTTGCCGATGGCGCAACCATCGGCGAGCCGCGGCCGCTGCCGGAGCCGGTCGTGCAGAACGCAACGCTCGTTTCGGAAGGGCCGCAAACCGCGCAAGCGGACATCCCGCTTCTCGGCAGCGACCAGAACGACGACCTCAACCTCGGCAAGAAACAATTTCGCGCGCGAAATTTCGGCCTTGCGGAGCGTCACTTCCGCCGCGCGGTCGAAATGTCGCCGCGCGACGCCGAGGCCTGGGTGGGGCTTGCGGCTTCCTACGATCGCCTGAAGCGCTTCGACGAAGCCGATCGCGCCTATCGCCAGGCGATCGCGATCCTCGGGCCGACGCCGGAAATTCTGAACAACCAGGGCTATTCGTATTTGTTGCGCGGCAATTACCGGCTCGCGCGCAAGAAATTCTATGAGGCGCAGGCAAAGGATCCGGATAATCCGCGCATCCGCCGCAACATCGAGCTGATGGAAGCGAGCCTGCACGACGGCAAAGGCGTCGCGACGCGCTAAGTCGCCGATGCTGCGCTCCGAATCGTCATGCCCGGCCTTGTGCCGGGCATCCACGTTTTAAGGGCAGTGCGTGCAGTAAAGGCGTGGATGGCCGGGACGAGCCCGGCCATGACAGCGCAAGAGCGCTGTCACTCCGCCGCGGCTTTCGTATGCTTCGCGGCCATTTGTGTCAGATAATCCATCGCCGCCTGTGCGCCGCCTTTCTTGATCGGCACACCGGCAAGCGTAAGCGCCATTTCGGTGCCCGATAGCGCGCCCATCAGCATCAGATCGTTGATGTCGCCGAGATGGCCGATGCGGAACATCCTGCCCGCGAACGGGCCGAAGGCGGTGCCGTAGGAAATGTTGAAAGTGTCGAGCGCGATTCCGCGGAACGCGTCCGAATTGTGCCCGTCGGGCAGGATCACCGCCGTCAGCGTCGGCGAATAATATTTCGGATCCTTGCACACGATGTCGAGGCCCCAGGCCCTGACCGCGCGCCGCGTCGCTTCCGCGAAACGCTCGTGGCGGGCGAAGACGTTTTCCAGTCCTTCCTCGTGCAGCATTTGGATCGAGACATCGAGGCCGTAGAGCAACAAGGTCGCGGGCGTGTAGGGGAAGTAGCCGGTTTTGTTCAGGGCAAGCATGTCTTCCCACGACCAGAACGATTTCGACAGCTTCGAATTCCTGGAAGCGGCGACCGCCTTGTCGCTGATCGCGTTGAACGAGAGGCCCGGCGGCAGCATCAAACCCTTCTGCGCGCCGCCGATGGTGACGTCGACGCCCCATTCGTCGTGCCGATAGTCGGTGGAAGCGAGAGAGGAGATTGTGTCCACCATAAAGAGCGCCGGATGACCGGCGGCGTCGATCGCTTTCCGGATTTCGGCTATCGGCGAGAGGCAGCCGGTGGATGTCTCGTTATGAAGAACGCAAACCGCCTTGATCTCGTGCTTCTTGTCTTCCTTGAGATACGCCTCGATCGCTTTCGGATCGGCGCCCGTACGCCAGTCGGTCTTGATGAATTCGGGCTTGAGGCCGATTTTCTCGGCCATCTTCTTCCATAGCGTCGCGAACTGGCCGGTCTCGACCATCAAGATTCTGTCGCCGGGCGAAAGCGTGTTCACGAGCGCGGCTTCCCACGCGCCGGTGCCGGTCGCGGTGTAGATGATCACCGGGCTCGCCGTTTTGAAAATTGTCTTGATGCCATCGAGGCAGCGCTTTGCGAGCTTCGCGAATTCCGGGCCGCGATGGTCGATAATGGGGTTGTCCATTGCGCGCAGGATGCGGTCGGGAAGGGGTGACGGCCCCGGAATGTGGAGAAAGTGGCGGCCCGCCACGCGTGAAGCATTCTTGGCCATTGTTTTTCGTCCTTGCAGTGCGAGAGCGCCTAAGGTCGCGAGGTTCGTATCGCGAAACCGGCCTCCGCACAATGCTCGCGCAAGGCCCTATAATGCGAATGCATTATAGAATTCCGCGATTGCTTAATTTAATGGCCGCATGGAATAAGCCCGCATGAGCTTGAAATTGCTACCCGGTCTCGAGCGGCGCCTTAAGGCCGAGGTGAAAGGCGACGTCCTGTTCGATCCTTTCAGCCGCGGGCGCTACGCGACCGACGCTTCGCACTACCAGATGATGCCCCTGGGCGTTGTGGTGCCCGAAACCGTCGCCGATGCCGAGCGGGCAATTGCGCTCGCGCGCGAGGAGGGGATCAGTGTCCTGCCGCGCGGCGGCGGGACGTCGCAAGCGGGGCAGACGCTAAACGAAGCGCTCGTGATCGATTGCTCCAAGCATTTGAACAAAATTCTCGAACTGGATATTGCGAACCGCCGCGCGGTCGTCGAGCCCGGCATCGTGCTCGACGATTTGAACCGCGCGCTGAAACCGCATGGATTGTGGTTTCCTGTCGATGTCTCGACCGCATCGCGCGCCACGATCGGCGGCATGACCGGCAACAACTCCTGCGGCGGGCGCTCGCTACGCTACGGCAATACGCGCGAGAATGTGTTGTCGATCGATGCGGTGCTTGCCGACGGCACTAGCGCGCATTTCGGTCCGATAGGATCTTCGCCGAATCCGTTCGAAAAATTTCTGCTCTCGCTCGGTGCGCGCGAGGCGAATGAGATCGAAAAAAATTTCCCGAAAGTGCAGCGGCGCGTCGGCGGCTACAATCTCGATTCCTTCGTTCGGGGAAAAAACGACGCAAATCTCGCGCACATTCTGGTGGGATCCGAGGGAACGCTCGCCTTCACCACCAGGGTTGAACTGAAGCTCTGGCCGGTGCTCGGCAAGCGCGCGGTCGGCGCCTGTCACTTCGGCTCGTTCTACGAGGCGATGAACTCCGCCCAGCACATCGTGAAGCTGAAGCCGATCGCGGTGGAGCTTGTCGACCGCACCATGATCGAGCTCGCGTCCGAGATCGAGATGTTCAAGCCGGCGCTCAAGGAATTCGTGCGCGGCAAGCCCGATGCGATTTTGCTGGTCGAATTCGGCGAAGAGGATCAAAGCGAAAACATCGGCCGTGTGAAGCAGTTAGAGTTGCTGATGGGGGATCTCGGCTTCGGCTGGGACAAAAGCGGCAAGCACTGGGGCGGCGTCGTCGAGGTGCTCGATCCCGCGCTGCAGGCCGCGATCACCGACGTGCGCACCTCCGGCCTCAACATCATGATGTCGATGAAGGAGCAGGGAAAGCCGATCTCCTTCGTCGAGGATTGCGCGGTGCCGCTCGAGCATCTCGCCGACTACACCGCGCGCCTCACGGAAGTCTTCGAGAAGAACGGCACCCGCGGCACCTGGTACGCGCATGCGTCGGTGGGCTGCCTGCATGTGCGTCCGGTTCTGAACTTGCGGCAGGAAAAAGATGTGAAGGCGATGCGCAGGATCGCCGAAGAAGCCTTCGCCATGGTGAAGGAATACGAGGGCTCGCATTCCGGCGAGCACGGCGACGGCATCGTGCGCTCGGAATTCCACGAATTCATGTTCGGGAAGGAGCTTGTCCGCGCTTTCGAGGAAGTGAAGGACAAGTTCGATCCGAACGGCCTCTTCAATCCCGGCAAGATCGTGCACGCGCCAAAATTCGACGACCGCACGAAATTCCGCTACCCGCCGGACTATCGCGCGGACGAAATCAAAACCGTTCTCGACTGGTCGGCCTATACCGGCGCGGGCGGCGGCTTTCAGGGCGCCGTCGAGATGTGCAACAACAACGGCGCTTGCCGCAAGGAAGTCGGCGGCGTGATGTGCCCGAGCTATCGCGCCACCCATAACGAGCGCGACGTTACGCGCGGCCGCGCGAATACGCTCAGGCTCGCGATCACGGGTCAGCTTGGACCGGACGCGTTTACTTCGGATGAGATGCTGGAAACGCTGAAACTCTGCGTCTCCTGCAAGGCGTGCCGCCGCGAATGCCCGACCGGCGTCGACATGGCGCGGATGAAGATCGAAGTGCTTGCCGCGCGCGCTGAAAAAGTTGGAATTTTGCTGCGCGACCGTTTTGTCGGTTACCTGCCGCGCTATGCGCCCCTCGCAGCGAAATTTCCGTGGCTTCTCAACTTACGCGACCTTCTTCCGGGCGCGGCGAAATTGTCGGAAACGATTGCGGGGCTCTCCGCGCGCCGCACGCTGCCGAAATGGCGGAGCGATATATTCGTCGAACCATCCGACTTGTCATGCCCGCACTTGTTGTGGGCATCCACGCCTTCTTTTTCTCAAAGCGTGGATGGCCGGGACAAGCCCGGCCATGACAAAGAAAAAGAAGTCGTCCTCTTCGCCGACACCTTCAATCGCTACTTCGAGCGCGAGAATCTCGACGCTGCTCATAAGGTGCTCACTGCAGCAGGGTACAAGGTGCATTGCGTAAAACCAGCCGACGGCTCGAAACGTCCGCTCTGCTGCGGCCGCACGTTTTTCTCGGTCGGCAAGGTGGAGGAGGCGCGCAAGGAGGCCGCGCGTACGCTTCAAGCGCTCCTGCCGTTCGCCGAGCGCGGTGTTGCCGCCGTCGGCCTGGAGCCGAGCTGCATTCTCGGCTTCCGCGACGAAATTCCGGCCCTTCTGAAAACGGACGCCGCGAAAAAGCTTGCCGCGCACGCGCTTACCTTTGAGGAATTCTTGCTGCGCGAACAGAATGCCGGCCGTCTGAATCTTCCCCTCGCGGAAACGAAAAAGCGCGCGCTCGTGCACGGTCATTGCCACCAGAAGGCGTTCGACGCTTTCAGCCCCGTCACGAAAATCCTGAAACTCGTTCCCGGCCTGCAAGTCGAGCCGATCGAATCGAGCTGCTGCGGCATGGCCGGCGCTTTCGGCTTCCAGCCCGAAACGATCGATGTCTCGCTCGCGATGGGTGAAATCTCGCTGCTTCCTGCCGTGCGCAAAGCATCGCCCGACGATCTCATCGTCGCCGACGGAACCTCCTGCCGTCATCAGATCAAGGACGGAGCGGGGCGCGAGGCGTTGCATGTCGCCCGTGTGCTGGCGGATAGCCTTGCCGCAGTGCGGCAATGAACGCGCATATAAACCGCGGGCTTCTTGCTTGAACTCAAGCGGAATACTTGCACAATACGCGCAAGAAATAATGAGCGGCGCCAAAGAGCATCGCGAGGGAGGAGATTTCATATGCCGATTTTCAGGAAATCCGTCATTTGCGGCGCGGCAATCGCCGCGATGCTGGCCGCCGCGCCGGCGAAGGCGTGGGAGCCGTCAAAACCGCTCGAGATTGTTGTCGCGGCGGGCGCGGGTGGCGCATCCGATCAAATGGCGCGCATGCTGCAAGCCGCCATTCAGAAGAATCATCTGATGAAGGTGCCGGTCATCGTCACCTTGAAAGGTGCGGCGTCGGGCGCGGAAGCCCTGAACTACATGAAGGAAAATGCGGGCGAGCCGGACAAGATCGTGATTGCGTACTCGCTGATCTACACGCTGCCGCTCGCCGTGAAGCTGCCGTTTAACTGGCGCGATCTTACGCCGGTTGCGATCGTGGCCTTCGACGACTTCATTTTGTGGACGAATTCGAAAGATCCCTACAAGACCGTGAAGGAATATATCGACGCAGCCAAGGCTGCGAATCCGACATTCACCGTCGGTGGCACCGGTTCGAAGCGGGAGGATCACATCCTCACCGTGTTCATGGAAAAGAAGACCGGCGCGAAATTCAAATATTTGCCCTACAAGTCGGGCGGCGAAGCCGCGACGCAGCTTGTCGGCGGTCACATCAAGTCCAATATGAACAATCCGTCGGAGAGCGTCGAACAGTGGCGCGCCGGCCAGATGAACGCACTCTGCGTGTTCGACAGCGAACGCATTCCATATAAGAGCAAAGTAACGCCGACGCAGTCCTGGAACGACGTGCCGACCTGCAAGTCGCAGGGTCTCGACGTTGAATATACGATGCTGCGCGGCATATTCCTTCCGGGCAAGGTGAAACCCGAAGAGCAGGCTTATTATGTCGATCTCTTCAAGAAGATCGTCGAAACGCCGGAATACAAGGATTACATGGAAAAACAGGCGCTGAAGCCCGCTTTCCTCACCGGCAAGGCGATGACGGATTTCCTCGAGAAAGACGAAAAGCTGCACACCGAACTCATGACGGAAGCGGGTTTCGTCGCGAAGTAGAATTCACTCATAACTGAGACCGGGGCGACGGCCCCGGTCTTTCCTCAGGGCGCAAGCATGGAAGTCGAGAACGTCGAGGCCGCCGGACCGGAAATCGACGCGCCAGGGCGTCCCGCCGCGCGCACGCGCATGGTCGATCTCGTCGTTTCAATCGTCCTCCTCGCGCTTGCGATTTTGCTGGCATGGGACAGCGACCGCACCGGCAACGAATGGGCGCCCGACGGCCCGGAAGCCGGTTATTTCCCGTTTTATCTTTCGCTGATGATGGGCGCCGCCGCGCTTTACGGAATCGGAAGGTATTTCTTCACGCGCGCGCATGAGGGCGACGTCTTCGTCACGCGCGAGCAGCTCTACCGCGTGATGCAGGTCTTCGTGCCGTCGTTCTTGTTTTGCGTCGTCACGCAATACCTCGGAATTTATGTCGCGAGCTTCATCCTGACCGCGGGCTTCATGGTCTGGATCGGCAGGATTTCGGTATGGAAATCCGTCCTCACCGCGTTCCTGTTTTCGATTGCGATGTTCTACATCTTCGAGATCGCCTTCAACGTCATCATGCCGAAAGGCCCGCTCGAAGCATTTTTTGGATATTAAGGGGCCGCCGTGGAAGCATTTGGTCTTCTCCTGCACGGTTTCGAAGTTCTCCTGACCTTCGACAAGCTGCTGCTGATGATGCTCGGGCTCGTGCTTGGCGTGTTCGTCGGCGTCCTGCCGGGGCTCGGCGGGCCGAACGGCGTTGCGATTCTGCTGCCGCTTACCTTCTCCATGGACCCGACCTCGGCGATCGTGATGCTGTCCTGCATCTATTGGGGGGCCTTGTTCGGCGGCGCGATCACTTCGATCCTGTTCAATATCCCCGGAGAAGCCTGGTCGGTTGCGACCACCTTCGACGGCTATCCCATGGCGCAACAGGGAAAGGCCGCCGAGGCGCTCACCGCCGCATTTACCTCTTCCTTCATCGGGTCGTTCGTCGCGGTGATGCTGATTACGTTCCTCGCGCCGCGCGTCGCCGATTTCGCGCTTCGTTTCGGGCCGCCGGAATTCTTCGCGGTTTACTTTCTGACCTTCTGTTCTTTCGTTGGCCTCGGCAAGGAGGAACGCCACAAGATCGTGATCTCGATGGCGCTCGGGCTGCTTCTGTCCGCCGTCGGCATGGACACGGTCTCCGGCCAGCTCCGCATGACCTTTGGCTATAACGAGCTTCTGCGCGGGATAAACTTCCTCGTGGCCGTGATCGGCCTTTTCGGCATCAGCGAAATCCTGCTCACGATGGAGGAAAGCCTTTCGCTTCGCGGTCACGCGGCAGCGATCAATCCGAGAGTCGTCTTGCAGGTATGGAAGAGCGTGCCGCGCTACTGGATGACGCTCCTTCGCTCCTCCGCGATCGGCTGCTGGCTCGGGATCACACCTGGCGGCGCGATCGCCGCCTCCTTCATGGGCTACAACCTCGCCAAGCGCTTCGACAAAAATCCCGATAGCTTCGGTAAGGGCCGGATCGAAGGCGTGTTCGCGCCGGAAACCGCGGCGCATGCCGCCGGCACCTCGGCGCTGCTTCCCATGCTCGCCCTCGGTATTCCCGGCTCCGGCACCGCCGCGATTTTGCTGGGTGGTCTCATGGTCTGGGGCCTCAATCCGGGGCCCATGTTGTTCGTGGAGCAAAGGGATTTTGTCTGGGGCCTGATCGCCTCGATGTATCTCGGCAATATCGTGGGGCTGTTCCTGGTGCTGTCGACGGTGCCGCTTTTTGCCGCGGTATTGCGCGTTCCCTTCGCGGCGATCGCGCCGATGATCGTGGTTTCCTGCGCGATCGGCGCCTATGCGATACAAAACGCGATGTTCGACGTCTGGTTGATGCTGTTTTTCGGAGTCGTCGGCTACGTCTTCAAGAAACTAGGCTATCCGCTCGCGCCGCTCACGCTCGCGCTCGTCTTGGGCAATCGTGCGGAGGACGCTTTCCGCCTTGCGATGATCGGCGCGGAAGGCGACCTCCGCGTCTTCTTCTCGAACGGGCTTGTCGGCACCATCACGGCGCTCGCGCTGATCATGCTGTTTTGGCCGGTGATTTCCTCCCTTGTCGGGAAGTTCAGCAAAAAGACGCCCGCTACCGCCGCATAATCCGCAACACTCGCATTCGCGATTTGCATAAGCCTGCGTTGAAAAAGCGGCTAGGGCTTCTCGCAAAAAAGGAGATCGCTTATGCCGTTCGCTCGCATTTCCGTCCCCGCCGGAAAGTCCGCCGATTTTCGGAAAACCGCCGCCGATATCGTTTATGAAGCGATGTTGCCGACGCTGAAGGCGCCGGAAGGGGATCGGTTTCAGGTAATCACCGAACACGCCGAAAGCGATTTCATTCTCGATCCGCATTATCTCGGTGTATTGCGGACGAAAGACGCCGTCATCGTGCAACTCACCCTGAACGAGGGCAGAACGGTCGAGCAGAAGAAGGCATATTTCAAAGCGGTCGCCGACGGCCTGCACGAGCGGCTGAAAATCCGCCGCGAGGACGTATTCATCAATCTCGTCGAAGTGAAGAAGGAAAACTGGTCCTTCGGAAACGGGATCGCGCAATACGCGGTTTGATGAGCAAAGACGCCCCGCTATTCAGCGGGGCGTTTTGTTTTCGTTCGCTTATTCTGCGGCGATCAGCGCCGGTCCGGCGGGAATTTTCTCCACTTTCGCCGCGCAATACTTGAATTCGGGGATCTTCCCGAACGGGTCGAGCGCTGGGTTCGTGAGCAAGTTCGCCGCCGCTTCCACGTAAGCGAAGGGGATGAATACGACGCCGTCCGGTACCGCATCGTCCTGACGGGGGGTGAGATCGACTGTGCCGCGGCGCGTGGTAACGCGCACCATGTCGCCGGCCTGCAAGCCGAGCTTCTCGAATGTGCCGCGCGAGAGCTGCGCCGTCGGCGCGGGCTCGAGCGTGTCGAGCACGGTCGCCCGCCGCGTCATCGCGCCGGTGTGCCAGTGCTCGAGCTGGCGGCCGGTGCTGAGGATGAACGGGAAATCGTGATCCGGCACTTCGTTCGGCGGCGTGAGCTTCGCCGCGACGAGCTTGCCGACGCCGCCCGGGCGCGGAAAGCCTTTGTCGAACACGACGTCGCGCCCCGGCTTGTCCGGCGCTTCCGACGGATAGGTGACGGCGTCCTCGCGCGAGACGCGCTCCCAGGAGATGTTGTCGAGCGAAGGCATCAGCGATGCCATCTCGGCATAGACCTCGCCGACATCCTTGTAGTTCCACTTCTCGCCGAGCCGCTGCGCGAGATCCTGGATGATCCAGATATCCTGGCGCGCCTCGCCCGGCAGCGGCACGGCCGCGCGGCCGCGCTGCACCTGACGGTTGGTGTTCGTCACGGTGCCGTCCTTTTCCGGCCAGGCTGAGGCGGGGAGCACCACGTCGGCAAACGAGGCGGTCTCGGTAAGGAAGATGTCCTGCACGACAAGATGCTCGAGATGCGCGAGCGCGCCGCGCGCGTGGTTGAGGTCAGGGTCGGACATCGCGGGGTTCTCGCCCATGATGTACATCCCCTTGATTTCGCCCGCGTGCACCGCGTCCATGATCTCGACGACGGTCTTGCCGCGCTTGGTATCGAGTTTTTTGCCCCACACGCTTTCGTACTTCGCACGCGTCTCGGCGTTCTCGACTGACTTGTAGTCGGGGAAGAACATCGGGATGAGGCCGGCGTCGGATGCGCCTTGTACGTTGTTCTGGCCGCGCAAGGGATGCAGGCCCGTGCCCGGACGGCCGATCTGGCCGGTGATCAGCGCGAGCGCGATCAGGCACCGCGCGTTGTCGGTGCCGTGGGTATGTTGCGAGACGCCCATGCCCCAGAAGATGATCGCGCTTTCGGCGCGCGCGTAGGTGCGCGCGACATTGCGGAGAACGTCAGCGGGAATGCCGCAGATCGGCTCCATCTCCTCCGGCGTGAAGTCCTTCACATGCTCGGCGAGCTCCTTGAAGCCCTCCGTGTAGGTCTGGACATACTGCCGGTCGTACAGCTCTTCCGTGATGATGACGTTCAGCATCGCGTTCAGCATCGCGACGTCGGTGCCGTTCTTGAACTGCATCATCTGCCAGGCGTGGCGCTTCATGCCGTTGCCGCGCGGATCCATGATGATGAGCTTGGCGCCGCGCTTCGCCGCCTGCTTGAAGAAGGTGGCGGCGACCGGATGGTTTTCCGTCGGGTTGCATCCGATCGCGATGATGACGTCGGAATTCTTGCACTCGTTGAAGGATGCCGACACCGCGCCCGAGCCGACGCCTTCGAGAAGCGCCGCGACGGACGAGGCATGGCAAAGGCGCGTGCAGTGGTCGACGTTATTGGTGCCGAAGCCCGTGCGCACGAGTTTCTGGAAGAGATAGGCCTCTTCGTTCGAACCCTTGGCGGAGCCGAAGCCCGAGAGTGCGCTCGGCCCGTCGCGGTCGCGGATTTTTTTCAGGCCCTCGGCGGCCTTCGCCATCGCCTCTTCCCAGGTCGCCTTGCGGAAATGCGTCCACGGGTTCGACGGATCGACGAGATTGTTCGGATCTTTCGCAACGCCTTCCTTGCGGATCAGGGGCACCGTCAGGCGCTCGGGGCTCGTGATATAGTCGAAACCGAAGCGGCCTTTCACGCAAAGGCGGTTTTCGTTCGCCGGGCCGTTCTTGCCGGTCACCGAAACGATCTTGTCATCCTTGATGTTGTAGGTGAGCTGGCAGCCGACGCCGCAATAGGGGCAGACGCTGTCGACCTTGCGGTCCGGATAAACGGTGCGCTCGTTCTTTTCGTTGACGAGAGTGGACGGCATAAGCGCGCCGGTCGGGCAGGCCTGCACGCATTCCCCGCAGGCGACGCAGGTCGACTGGCCCATCGGATCGTCGAAGTCGAACACGATCTTTTCGAGATGGCCGCGTCCGGCCATGCCGATCACGTCGTTCACCTGCACTTCGCGGCAGGCACGGACGCAGAGATTGCACTGGATGCAGGCATCCAGATTGACCGCGATCGCCGTGTGGCTGCGGTCGGGCTTGTAGCCGACGTCTTCGGGGAAGCGGCTCGTCGCGATCCCCATCTTGTCGGTCCAGGCCCAAAACTTCGATTGCGGATCGGGCGCGGTTTCGCGCTCGGGCTGGTCGGCGAGAAGAAGCTCGAACACCATCTTGCGCGAGGCCTTCGCGCGCTCGGACGCCGTCTTCACCTTCATGCCTTCGGCGGGTTTGCGGATACAGCTCGCGGCCAAGACGCGCTCGCCCTCGATTTCGACCATGCAGGCGCGGCAGTTGCCGTCCGGCCGGTAGCCGGGCTCGGGCGAGTAGCAAAGATGCGGAATTTCGGTGCCGAGGCGGTTCGCGACCTGCCAAATCGTCTCGTCGGTGCCCGCTTCGACCGTCTTTCCGTCGAGCTCGAACTTGATCGTCTTGCCTTTACCGTTCGACTTCTTCGCTTCGGTCATGATGTCACCAGGAGCCCAGCGGCTTCTTGAGTTCGTCGGGGAAATATTTGAACACGCACATCAGCGGATTGGAGGCCGCCTGCCCGAGCCCGCAGATCGAGGCATCGCGCATCGCCGACGACAATTCCGTTAACAGCGCCTCGTTCCATGGCCCTTCAGCCATCAATTTCGCGGCCTTTTCGGTGCCGGCGCGGCAGGGCGTGCACTGGCCGCAGGACTCGTCCTCGAAAAACTTCATGAGGTTCAGAGCCACGGCTTTCATATCGTCCTTCTCGGATAGAATCACAACCGCGTGGGAGCCCACGAAGCAGCCGTATTTCTCGAGCGTGCCGAAATCGAGCGGGATGTCGCCCATCGAGGCGGGGAGGATGCCGCCCGACGCGCCGCCGGGGAGGTACGCCTTGAAGGTCTCGCCGTCGGCCATGCCGCCGCAATATTCGTCGATCAGTTCCTTCACGGTGATGCCGGCGGGGGCGAGCTTCACGCCCGGGTTCTTCACGCGGCCGGAAACGGAGAAACTGCGGAAGCCCTTGCGCTCGTGGCGTCCTTGCGAGGTGACCCACGACGCGCCCTTTTCGATGATGTCGCGGATCCAGTAGAGCGTCTCGACGTTCTGCTCCAAGGTCGGGCGGCCGAACAGACCCACCTGCGCGACGTAAGGCGGTCGATGGCGTGGCAGCCCGCGCTTGCCCTCGATCGATTCGATCATCGCGGACTCTTCGCCGCAGATATAGGCGCCGGCGCCGCGGCGGAAATGGAATTTGGTGTTCTGGACGAGGCCCGCTGCTTCGACCTTTTCCATTTCCTGCTCGAACATCAGCCGGATCTCGGGATATTCGTCGCGGAGATAGAAATAAACTTCCGCGGCTTCCACCACCCACGCGCCGATCAGCATGCCTTCGATGAAGCGGTGCGGGTCGCGTTCGAGATAATAGCGATCCTTGAACGTGCCCGGTTCACCTTCGTCGCCGTTCACCGCCATCATGCGCGGCGCGGGCTCGGCGCGAACGAGCGACCATTTGCGGCCGGTGGGAAATCCTGCGCCGCCCAAGCCGCGCAGGCCCGCGTCGGAAACGATCGCAATCACGTCCTCGCGGGTGCGCTTGCCGGAGAGGCATTCCTTCAGGAGTTTGTAGCCGCCTTCCTTGACGTAAGCGTCGAAGTCTTTCGGCGTTTTGTAAGCATGCGCGTGCTCGCGTTTCTTCACGGCAGCCGCGACATTATCCTTGTTCGCCTTGAAAACCTGGTTGTGGCCCACGGCGCAAACCGGCGCGCGGTCGCAAGCGCCCATGCACGGTGCGCGGATCACGCGCACATCCTTGCCGACCGTTTTCGGAAGTTCCGCCAGGAGCTTTTCCGATCCGTACATTGCGCAGGAAAGGCTGTCACAGACACGGACGGTAATCGCAGGCGGCGGCGTTTCGCCTTCCTTCACGACGTCGAAATGCGAATAGAACGTCGCGACCTCATAGACCTCGGTCAGCGCCATCTTCATTTCTTGCGCGAGCGCCGCGAGATGCGCGGCCGACAAATGCCCGTACTTGTCCTGAATGAGATGCAGATTCTCGATCAGCAGGTCCCGGCGGCGCGAACGGTCAACCAGAAGGGCGCGCACTTCCTCAAGCGCCTGGGGATCGACCTGACGGCCTTTGGGGGTGCGCCGGGGCTTGCGCCGGACAGGCGTTGCGGGGGAAGAGGCGGGCGGTTTTGGTGGTATAATGACTGTCATACTGCTACATTGGACTTACTATAATGCCAGACAATAGGGCATTCTCCATATTGCGATTGAGAAATTCTATCAATTCTTTAAAGTCAGATCGATAACCTTCTAGGAAAACAGCAGTGATCGACAAGCTGGAATACCTGATGGCGCTCGCGCGCGAGCAGCATTTCGGCCGCGCCGCCGATAGCTGCGGCGTGACGCAACCGACGCTTTCCGCCGGCATCAAGCAGCTCGAATCGTCGCTCGGCGTCATGCTCGTACAACGCGGCTCCCGCTATATCGGCCTCACGCCGGAAGGCGAGCGCACGCTCGACTGGGCGCGCCGCATCGTCAGCGATACGCGCTCCATGCGGCAGGAATTGAAGACGCTGAAATTCGGCTTGAGCGGCCAGCTCCGGATCGCGGCGATTCCTACGGCGCTTGCGATGGTGGAATCGCTCACCACGCCGTTCCGGCAAAAGCATCCTGACGTTCGCTTTTCGATTTACTCGCGCAACTCGATCGAAATTCTCAACATGATTGAAAATCTCGAGATCGACGCGGGCATCAGCTATCTCGACAATGAGCCGTTGGGCCGCGTCTCGACGGTGGTGCTCTACCGGGAACGCTACCGCCTGGTGACTTCGGCGGAAGCGCCGCTTGGCCGCCGCGACAAGGTGACATGGAAAGAGGTCGCCGATGTGCCGCTCTGCCTGCTCACGCCCGACATGCAGAACCGCCGGATCATCGACGGCCTCCTGCGAAAGGCCGGCGGCGACCCGCAGCCGACGCTCGTCTCGAACTCAATGATCGTTCTGTTCTCGCATGTCCGCACCGGACAATGGGCGAGCATTATGCCGATGCGGCTCGCCGAGACGCTCGGTCTCACCGATACGATACGCGCGATCCCGATCGTCGAGCCCGAAGCTGTGCACACGATCGGGCTTTTGGTCCCGCAGCGCGAGCCGCTCACGCCGCTCACCGCGGCGCTCGTCGCCGAAGCGCGGCGCGTCGGCCCGAAGCTCGACGTGTAAATCGTCACTCGTTTTGCTGGTTGCTTTCGCAGCAATCCCGACTGAGGATGTCGTATGGACATCCGCTCGATTTCCGCCGGCCGCAATCCGCCGAAGGATTTGCACGCCGTCATCGAAATTCCGCTCGGCGGCGTGCCGGTGAAATACGAACTCGACAAGGAATCCGGAGCTCTCTTTGTCGACCGCTTCCTGCACACGGCGATGTTTTATCCCGGCAATTACGGGTTCATCCCGCAGACGAAGTCGGATGACGGTGATCCATGCGATGTCATGGTGGTCAGCCAGGTGCCGGTCGTCCCCGGCGCGGTGATCCGCTGCCGGCCGGTGGGCGCGCTGGTGATGGAAGACGAGGCGGGCCAGGATGAAAAAATTCTCGCCGTGCCGGTCGACGCGCTACATCCATTTTTCGCCGGGATCATGAGCTACCGCGATCTCCCGCCCATCATGTGCGAGCAGACCGCGCATTTCTTCCAGCACTACAAGGATCTCGAAAAAGGAAAATGGGTGAAACTCGCCAAGTGGCTGGATACGGCCGATGCAGAGCGCCTCGTCATGGAAGCGATCGAGCGGGCGAAGTAACGTTTCGAATTTCAAATCTTCCGAAGGAAAATCATGATCGATCGGCGCAGCTTTATCGTAGGCGGCGCGCTTGCGGGCGCCGCCTTGTTCACACCCGACTTCGCGGAAACGAAAGCCGAAATTTTTTCGGCTGAAATGAAGGGCATCGAAGCGGGGATCAAAGGCCGCCTCGGCGTCGCGATCCTCGATACCGGAACGGGCGCGCGGTTCGCGTACCGCGCAGAAGAGCGTTTTCCGATGTGCAGCACTTTCAAGCTGCTCGCGTCCGCGGCCGTGCTCGCACGCGTCGATGCGGAAAAGGAAAGACTCGACCGGCGCGTGGTGTTCACGAAAGGCGATCTGGTCGAATACTCGCCCACGACCGGCATGCATGTCGGCGGCGAGGGCATGACGCTCGCCGAGCTTTGCGAGGCGGCGATCACGCTCAGCGACAATACCGCGGGCAACCTCATTCTCGCGGCTCTCGGCGGCCCCGCTGCGGTCACCGAATTCGCGCGCTCGCTCGGCGATCCAGTGACGCGTCTCGATCGGAACGAGCCGGCGGTGAACGAATCGCTCCCCGGCGATCCGCGAGATACGACGACGCCAGCGGCGATGGCCGAAGACATTCGCAAGCTCGTCCTCGGTGGCGCGCTGAAACCTTCTTCAAGACAGCAGCTCACGGATTGGCTGCTTGCGTGCAAAACCGGCGGCAAGCGTTTGCGTGCCGGGCTTCCGCCGGACTGGCGCGTCGGCGGCAAGACAGGGACGGGCGAGCGCGGCTCCACGAACGATGTCGGCATCATTTGGCCAGCGCAGGGCGGGCCGATCGTCGTTGCCGCTTACCTCACAGAAACTTCAGCGCCGCGGGAAAGTTGCAACGCCGTGATCGCCGCCGTCGGGAAGATGATCGCGAGATTGAGAGCTTGATCGAACAATCGGGTCATCCTCCTGCGCATGGAGCGCCCCCGCCCTTTATTCCTCCCCCGCAAGCAGGGGAGGGAGGCGAGCGAAGCGAGCGGGTGGGGGAACGAACGGTAATAAAAAGCCGCCTCGCGATTTCTCGCGAGGCGGCTTTCTGTTTTCTGTTGAGCGCGCCGGTTTAGAACAACCCGACGATTTTTCCGTCTTTGACGTCGATGGCGTCGGCGGAGGGGATTTTGGGGAGGCCCGGCATGGTCATGATCTCGCCGCAGATCGCGACGATGAAC
>JAJPHK010000183.1 GCA_021325315.1 Alphaproteobacteria bacterium | reverse complement strand
TCTATATCAGCAATCGCCGGAATTTCACACTCGCGCCGGTCAGTTTTTCAGCCGGTAACCGGTGCGAAAAATCCACCACACCACCGCGAGACAAAACGCAAGGAAAACGAGCGTCATGCCGAGGCTGATTTCGACGTGGACGTCGGCGACCTCGAAAAAGCTCCAGCGAAAACCGCTGACCAGATAAACGACGGGATTCAGCAACGTGATCTTCTGCCAGACCGGCGGCAGCACGCTCACCGAATAGAAGCTTCCGCCCAGGAAGGTGAGCGGCGTGATGACGAGAAGCGGAATGATCTGCAGCTTTTCGAACCCGTCGGCCCAGATGCCAATGATAAATCCGAACAGGCTGAAGGTGAACGCGGTGAGCAAAAGGAAAGCGATCATCCAGAACGGGTGCGCGATGTGCAACGGCACGAAGAAGCCGGCGGTCGCGAGGATGATCAAGCCAATGATCAGCGATTTTGTCGCAGCCGCGCCAACATAGCCGAGAACAATCTCGAGATACGAGACTGGCGCCGAGAGAACCTCGTAAATCGTACCGACAAAGCGCGGGAAATAGATGCCGAAGGAAGCGTTCATGACGCTTTGCGTAAGCAGCGTCAGCATGATCAGCCCCGGCACGATGAACGAGCCGTAACTCACGCCTTCGATTTCGGTGATGCGCGAGCCGATCGCGGCGCCGAAGACGACGAAATAGAGCGAGGTGGAGATCACAGGCGATACGACGCTCTGAAAGAGCGTCCGGCGCGTGCGCGCCATCTCGAAATTGTAGATCGCCCAGACCGCATGCCAGTTCATTTCCCGCGCCCCACCAGATCGACGAAAATATCCTCGAGCGAAGTTTGAACCGTGTTCAGGTCCTTGAAGCGGACGCCGGCTTCGTTGATCGCGGCGAGCAGTGCTGTAATTCCGGTGCGCTCCGCCTGCGTATCGTAAGTGTAAATCAGTTCGGTACCGTCCGCCCCAAGCGTAAGATTGTACGGCCGAAGCGCGGGCGGGATTGCATCGAGCTTTTTCTGCAGCTGCAAATGCAACTGCTTTTTGCCCATCTTGCGCATGAGCTCGGTCTTTTCCTCAACCACGATCAACTCACCTTTATTGATGACGCCGACGCGGTCGGCCATTTCCTGCGCCTCTTCGATATAGTGCGTGGTCAGGATGATCGTGACGCCCGACTCCCGGAGTTTTCGTACGACATCCCACATCGCCTGCCGGAGTTCGACGTCGACGCCCGCGGTCGGCTCGTCGAGAAAGAGAATGCGCGGCTCATGCGAGAGCGCTTTCGCGATCAGGACGCGGCGCTTCATGCCGCCGGAGAGCGTCATGATCTTCGCGTCTTTCTTGTCCCAGAGCGAAAGCGCCTTCAGCACTTTTTCGAGATGCGCGGGGTCGGCGCCCTTGCCGAACAACCCGCGGCTAAAGGAGCAAGTCGCCCAAGGGCTTTCGAACGCATCGGTAGTGAGTTCCTGCGGCACGAGGCCGATCAGCGAGCGCGACTTGCGGTAGTCGCGCACGATGTCATAGCCGCCGACTTTGACCGAGCCTTCGGTGGGATTGACGATGCCGCAGATGATGCCGATCAGCGTGGTTTTCCCGGCGCCGTTCGGGCCCAAGAGCGCGAAAATCTCTCCCCGGCGGATGTCCAGGTTGATGTTTTTCAGCGCCTGGAAGCCGGTGGCGTAGGTCTTCGAGAGGTTCGAAACCGAAATGATGGGATCGGCGGGAATGGCGGGCCTCGGGGGAGGAATTTTGGGAACGCCGCAAATAGACGCGAAGCGTGGTCATTTCAAGGGGGCGACAATTTTCATTCTGCCATGCCCGGCCTTGTGCCGGGCATCCACGTCTTTCTTGCCGCGTTATTGTCAAGGCGTGGATGGCACTCGAACTCGGGCTTGCCCGAGTTCGATAAATCTAAAATCCAAGTCGGGTAAACCCGACTTGGATGACAAGCCCGGCCATGACGCGACTAGAGTCTAGGCCGCGCGTTTGGCGAGAAGCTCGCTCATGGTTTCGCCGACAAGATGCGCGCTTGATGCGATCACAACGCCCGCTTCCTTGAGCGTTGTCATTTTCGCCTCCGCATTGCCGGAAGCATGCATCGTCAGCGTGCCGGCGTGGCCCATGCGGCGCGCGGGCGGTGCGTATTTTCCCGCGACAAGCGCGACGACGGGCTTCTTCAAACCGGCCTTTTTCAGGTAATCGGCGGCGCTTTCTTCCTCGTTGCCGCCGATCTCGCCGATCAGCACCACACCTTTCGTTTCGGGATCGGCGAAGAAGAGCTCCAGGCAATCTACAAAACCGATGCCGTGCACGGCGTCGCCGCCGATGCCGACGGTGGTGGACTGACCGAGGCCGTGGGCCGTGAGCTGGGCGACGATTTCGCTCGTAAGCGATGCCGAGCGCGAGGCAACGCCGATGCCGCCCTTCTTGGAGCGGTCTGTCGCCATCACGCCGATCTGGCAAATCTCCGGCGCGAGCACGCCTTGCGAGTTTGGACCGACGAGTTTCGTCTTCGAGCCTTTCAGCACTTCGCGCACGCGCATCATATCGAGCACCGGAACGCGCTCGGTCACGACCACCACGAGCGGAAGCTCCGCCTCGATCGCCTCGATCATCGCCGCTGCGGCGTTCGCAGGCGGCACGAAAATGCAGCTCGCATTCGCTTTCGTTTCCGCCACCGCTTCTTTCACTGTGTTGAACACGGGCACGTCGAGATGCGGCTTACCGCCCTTGCCGGGGGTGACGCCCGCAACGACATTCGTGCCGTACTGGATCATCCGGTAGGTGTGATAGGTGCCGGCCCAGCCGGTCATGCCCTGGCAGAGAACACGGGTGTTCTGGTCGACAAGGATGGTCATTATGCCCTCCCCTGTGCGATGGCGACCGCGCGCGTCGCCGCCTGCCACATATCGGTGCTCTGCGTTTTCGGAAGCCCAAAGCTCTCGATGCGGACGCGTGCAATGTCTTCGTTATTTCCGGTGACGCGCAACACGAGCGGCAATATGCGGCCCTTGCGGCGGAAGGCGATGCCGAGGCCTTCGATGATGGTGTCGCAAGGCTGCATGCCGCCGCCATAGACGTTCACGAGGATCACTTTCACCTTCGGATTGTCGAGCACGAGGCCGATGCCTTGCGCGATGTCGAGGCTCCTTGCGGTGGTGCGGATATCCATGAAATTCGCGGGCTCGCCGCCCGCCGCGCGCACCATGTCGAGCGTCGCCAAGCCCAGCCCCGCACCGTTCACGACAATCCCGATATTGCCGTCCATCTGCATGAAATTAATCTGATGCTGCTGGGCTTTGAGCTCGATTGCATCGACTTCGTCTTCTTCGCGCAAGCCCGCGAGATCGGGATGGCGGAAGAGCGCGTTGTCATCGAGCACGATCTTGGCATCGAGCGCGACCATCTCGCCCTTCTCGTTGAACACAAGCGGATTGATCTCGATCAGGCTCGCGTCGAGTTCGATGAAGGCCCGGTGCATGTTTTTCACCGTAGCGGCGAGCTTTTCCGCCTCGGCACCCGTAAAACCCAACCGCTTGCAAAAACCCGCGATGTCGCCCGCCTTGCGTTCGCCGTTGAGGCCGAGATGCAATGATTCGAGACCCTTGCCGTGCGCGGCGCGATCCTCGATACCGGAGCCGCCCTTGCCGCCGAGCACTACAATCGAGGCGTCGAGCGCGTCGACCATCATGGAAAGATAAATTTCCTTCTGCGCACGAACGGCGCTTTCGATGAGAACGCGCTTGACGGCGTGGCCGGCCGGGCCGGTCTGCGGGGTGACCAGCTTTTTGCCGAGCAGTTCGTCCGCGATCTTGCGGGCTTCGGCGGGAGATTCCGCCTTTTTCACGCCGCCCGCCTTGGCGCGGTCGCCGGCATGGATTTGCGCTTTCACATAAACCGCGCCGCCGAGCTCCTTCGCCGCGCCCGCCGCTTCGTCGGCCGTGACCGCGACGCGGCCTTCGGGGCTTGCGATGCCGTAGCCCGAAAGCAGCCGTTTTGCCTTGAACTCATGCAGATCCATGACGGCTCCTCCTCCGCCTTAGACTACATCCGCGCCGGCCGCCCTCTTATTGTCCGACGATATTGGTCGGACGGCCCGCGTGAAAATTCTCGATGTGGCCGATGAGCTGCTTCCAGAGCGTCTGCATCGCTTCCTCGCTCGCCCAGGCCACATGCGGCGTCACAATGAAATTCGGACGATTCAGAATCTCATTGAACGGATGATCGGGCGGCGGCGGCTCCACGGTCAAAACGTCGAAACCGGCGCCCGCGATCAACCCCTCCTTGATAGCTTGAACGAGGTCTTTCTCCACCACAAGCCCGCCGCGCGCGGTGTTAATCAGGAGCGGCTTCTTTTTCATTTTTTTGAATTCGGCTATGCCGATCATGTTGCGCGTTCCGGGCAGGAGCGGGCTGTGAAGCGTGATGACGTCGCTCGTCTCCAGCACTTCGTCGAACGGCGTATAGAGCGGACCGAGGCCGGAAACGCCCTTATGCGCTGCAAAAAGCGTGTTCATGCCGAAGGCCTGGCCGAGCTTCGCCACCGACTGGCCGATCGCCCCCTCGCCGCTGATGCCGAGGGTGGAGCCGGACAAATCCCTGATCGGCTGCGTGAAGAAGCAGAACTGCCCCGCCTTCTGCCATTCGCCGTCGATCACGTCCTGGCGATAGCCGACGATGGAGCGGCGGAGCGCGAGAATAAGCGCGAAAGTGTGCTCCGGCACGGTGTTCACCGCATAGCCGCGGATATTCGAGACGATAATGCCGCGTTTCTGCGCCGCCGCGATATCGATCACGTCATAGCCGGTCGCGGCGATCGCGATCATCTTCAGATCGGGAAGCTGCTCGATATCTTTCTCGCGGATCGGCGTCTTGTTGGTGATTGCGATCCTCGCGCCTTTCAGGCGCTCGACCACCTGTTCGTGCTTGCTTGCGCCGTGTTCGACCCACTCATGCGGAAACGACGGGCGCGAAAGCTCAACGCTCGGCCCAATCGTACCCCGATCCAAAAACACAATCTTCATGACACTTTCGGGAAGTTTCAGGCATGAACCGAATGGTTCTCCTGCATTCTAGAAGAATGTTCCGGTTTCGCCACCACATTCGGAAAAGTCGGATAGATTTGCAGCGAACGGCCGAGCTGCTGCACGAGCCCGAGCACCGCGTCGATATGGGGCGTGTTGACGTTCACCAGGCGCCCCATCTCCTGCACGGAGGTGAGCAGCGCGTCGATCTCGAGCGGCCGACCGTTCTCGAGGTCCTGCAGCATTGAAGTACGGTGCGCGCCGACCTTGGCGGCGCCGTTGATGCGCCGCTCGATATCGACGCGGAAGGAAGCGCCGAATTTCTCGGCGATCTCCTGCGCCTCTTTCATCATGCTGTAGGAGAGCGATCTAAGACTCGGCTCGGTCGCCACCACGTCAAGAGTCGTACGCGTGAGCGCCGAAATCGGATTGAAGCAGAGATTGCCCCAGAGCTTCAGCCAGATTTCGCTGCGGATGTCCGAAAGCACCGGCGCCTCGAAGCCCGCTTTTTCCAGCACCTCGGAGAGACGCTTCGCACGGTCAGAAATTCCGCCGTTCGGCTCGCCGAGTGCGAATTTCTTGCCGTAGGAGTGCTTGATGACCCCGGGCTCGACGATTTCGGTCGCGGGATAGACGACGCAGCCGATCGCGCGCTCGGGGCCGATCGTCCTCCACTGGCGGCCGTCGGGGTCGACGCTCGCGAGGCGCGTATTCTCGAACTTCTTGCCGAGACCGTAAGTGTACCACCAGGGCACGCCATTCTGGCCGGTGACGACCGCAGTGTCCGGCCCCAGAAGCGGCCGCATGTCCTCGGCCGACTCCCAGGCCTGATGCGCCTTGAGACAGACGATGACAAAATCCTGCTGACCGAGATCGACGGGGTATTTCGTCGCGCGCGGCTTGCAGACCTTCTCCTTGCCGCCGATCAAGAGCTTCAGCCCTTTCTCGCGGATCGCCGCAAGATGCGGTCCGCGCGCGATCAGCGACAACTCGACGCCTTCGACCTCGGAAAGGCCCGCCGCCAAGTAACCGCCAATCGCGCCTGCTCCGTAGATACAGACTTTCATGGCCGGGCTTCCTTTCAGGCGACTTTGGCGAGCTGAATCTGCGGCGCAGATTTGCGGAAATGCTGCTGGGCGGCGGCGACGCCGGAGCCGGCCTCGATCGGAACGCCGACATCCATCAGCGCCATTTCGACGCCCGCGAGCGCCTGGAGCGCCATGATCTCGTTGAAGCTGCCGAGATGGCCGATGCGGAAGGCGCGGCCGGCGATTTTGTTGAGGCCGACGCCGAGCGACATCTTGTAGCGATAGTAGGCGATCTTCACGAGGTCGTCGCTGTTGAAGCCTTTCGGGATGAGAATCGCGCTCACCGTGTCGGAATGCCACTTCGGCTCCTTGGCGCAGAGCGAAAGACCCCAGGCCGCGACACCCTTGCGCACGCCCTCGGCAAGGCGGTTGTGACGCGCAAAGACGTTCTCCAATCCTTCCGCAAACAGCATATCGAGCGAGGCGCGCAGGCCGCGCATCAGGGTTGTCGCCGGCGTGTAGGGGAAGAAGCCGTCCTTGTTGGTGCGGATCATGTCGGCGAAATCGAAGAAACAGCGCGGAAGCTTCGCCGTCTTGTGCGCCTCCAGCGCCTTCTGACTCACCGCGACGATCGCAAGACCCGTCGGCAGCATGAAGCCCTTCTGGGAGCCCGCGACCGCGACGTCGACGCCCCATTCGTCCATGCGGAAATCGATCGAGGCGATCGAGCTGATGCCGTCGACCATCAGCATCGCGGGATGGTTCGCTGCGTTCAGAACTTTGCGCACCCCGGCAACATCGCTGGTGACGCCGGTCGTGGTTTCGTTGTGGCAGACGAGCACGGCCTTGATCTCGTGCTTCTTGTCGGCTTCCAGCTTCTGCGCCGCGAGTTCAAGCGGGAAGCCTTCGCCCCATTCCACCTGCATGATGTCGACGTTCAGGCCCTTACGCTGACAAAGGTCCGCCCACAGGTGGGAAAACTGGCCGAAGACCGCGATCAGAACCTTATCATTGGGGGACAAAGTGTTCGTGATCGCGGCCTCCCAGCCGCCCGTCCCGGAGGACGGGAAGATGAAAACCTGGCCCTTCTCGGTCTTGAACGCCTTCTTCAGATCCTGAAAGAGCGGCAACGAAAATTGCGGGAAGTCAGGCGCGCGCTGGTCCTCCAGCGGAATATCCATGGCCTGACGGACCGCAAACGGCATGTTCGTCGGGCCGGGGATGAAGAGACCTTGAAATCCTGACATTTGTTTCTCCCAAAAGTTCGTTGCAGTCGTTCGGATGGATCAGGCGTAAATCGGAAATCGCTGGCAGAGCTGGATCGCGCGCGCTTTGACGGCGGCCTCGGTCGCGGCGTTCCCCGCCTCGCCGTTCTTGGCGAGGCCGTCGAGCACTTCGACAATCATGCGGCCGACCTCGCGGAATTCGGCGACGCCGAAGCCGCGCGACGTACCGGCGGCGGAGCCGAGGCGGATGCCGGAGGTGACAGTCGGCTTTTCGGGATCGAACGGCACGCCGTTCTTGTTGCAGGTGATATGCGCGCGGCCGAGGGCTTTCTCGGCGATATTGCCGGTGAGCTGCTTCGGGCGAAGATCGAGAAGAATAAGGTGGGTGTCGGTGCCCTTGGTCACGAGGTCGTAACCGGCTTCCAGCAGCACCTCGCCCATGACCTTGCAGTTATCGATCACAGAACGCGCGTAGAACTTGAAGTCCGGCCGCAGCGCCTCGCCAAAGGCCACCGCCTTCGCGGCGATGATGTGCATGAGCGGACCGCCCTGAAGGCCGGGAAAGACGGCGGAGTTGATCTTCTTTGCGATCTCTTCGTGGTTCGTGAGCACCATGCCGCCGCGCGGGCCGCGCAGCGTCTTGTGCGTCGTGGTGGTGACGACATGCGCATGCGGCAGGGGGCTGGGATGCGCGCCGCCGGCGACAAGCCCCGCAAAATGCGCCATGTCGACCATGAGATAAGCGCCGACCTCGTCGGCGACTTTGCGGAAGGCGGCGAAGTCGATCGTGCGCGGATAGGCGGAGCCGCCCGCGATGATGATTTTCGGCTTGTGCTCGCGTGCGAGCGCCGCGACTTCATCCATGTCGATGCGTTGAGTCTCCTTGCTCACGCCATAGGAATGCGCCTTGAACCATTTACCGGAGAGATTGGGCGGCGCGCCGTGGGTGAGATGCCCGCCCGCCGCGAGCGAAAGGCCGAGAATCGAATCGCCCGGCTGCGCAAGCGCGAGAAAGACCGACTGGTTGGCCTGGCTGCCGGAATTCGGCTGCACATTGGCGAAGCCGCAGTTGAAGAGTTTCTTCGCGCGCTCGATCGCGAGCGTTTCCGCTTCGTCGACGAACTGGCAGCCGCCGTAGTAGCGCTTGCCGGGATAGCCTTCGGCGTATTTGTTGGTGAGCACCGAGCCCGCGGCCTCGAGTACGGCGCGGCTCACGATATTTTCGGATGCAATCAGTTCGATTTCGTTCTGCTGGCGATGAAGCTCCCGGCCGATTGCGCCCGCCACTTCGGCATCGGCGTCAGACAGATCCGCCGAGAAAAAAGAATTCGTATCCGCTTTTTCTTTCAGCCCCACCGAAGTCTTCACAGCCGCCTCCCCTTGTCGGTGCCTTGGAAAGTTGTATTTATTGGCATAAGGTATTCCAGATTTTCCCCGATTTGCAATGGAAATATCTTCCATTTTCATAAGCTTGGATTACAGCCTATATCTGCCTAATATATCATAGTTCTGAGCTTAATTCCGTATCATGGAAATAGTTTCCATAATTATATGACGTTTGCAAGCTCGAATATGCGCCATGGGCGCGGCTTTTTGTGCTACGTCCTTGGCGAAGAAGGAGAGACTGGAATGGCGGGCCGCCCGAGACTAGTGAAAGAGGTAGCTGGTACGACCGAGAGCCCACTGCATCCGCATGCACATTCGGTGCAGGCGCTCGACCGCGGCCTCACGCTCCTTGGAATCATCGCCGAGGCGGACGGGCTGTCGCTGACCACCATCGCCCAGCGGGCGGGAATCGCCCCCTCCACCGCCCACCGCATTCTCAACACGCTAAAGGCGGCGGGCTTCGTTCAGTGCGTCGGCTCGCAGGGTCATTATTTGATCGGCGTGAAAGCCTTCAAAGTGGGCTCAGCCTTCTTGCGTAACCGCAAGCTTGTCGACACCGGGCGCAGCATCATCCGCCGCCTGATGGAAACGACGGGCGAAACCGCCTCGATCGGAATCGAGAAGGACGATTACATCGTTTTCATCTCGCAGATGGAGAGCCATCAGGCGATTCGCGCTTTCCACCGGCCCGGCTCGCGCGGCGCCTTGCACGCCTCCTCGATCGGCAAGGCGATACTGGCTTCGCTCACCGACGAGGAAGTGGCGCAGCGGCTGCACCGCGTCGGCATGCCGAAATTCACCGAGCGCACGATTGTCGATCCGGACGCGCTTTTGAAAGATCTCGAGGTCACGAGGCGGCGCGGCTGGGCGGTCGACGACCAGGAACGCGCGGAAGGCATGCGTTGCGTCGGCGCCGCCGTCTATAACGAGTACGGCGAAGTCATGGGCGGGATCTCGATCTCCGGCCCGATGGTGCGCATGAGCGACGAGCGGCTGGGCGAACTCGGTCCGATGGTAAAACGCGCCGCAGCCGAAATCACCGAAGCGATCGGCGGAAAACTTCCCAAAAATTGAGCAAGACGAAACGCGTCAGCGTTTCGGCAGCGCGAGCTTCTCGTATTCGAGCCGCTCGGTAGCCGGAATCGGCGCGGGTTTCGCCGGCGCAACGCTAGCGGGCTGCGGCGCGGAAGCGGACGGTGCGCTCACCGGCTGTGCAGCAGCGGGAGCGGCCGTTGCCGGCAAAGGCGAGCTCGCGGCCGCTGTCGAAACCGCCGGTACGACAGGCGCAGGCGACGGCGGTACCGTCTCCGACGGACGCAGCGCAGGCGCGGATTCGGGCTTCAGTGCTTCCTCTGCCGGTTTGGCGGTTACGGGTTTTCCCGAGGGTTCGGGTTTGGCCGCGAGTTCAGCCGGTGCGGGCTTGGGCGTGGGCGTCGCCCGTTCCTTCTCCTTCTCTTCCGCAGGAAGAGTTGCGAAAGAAGGCGGCACTTCGCCTTTCTTCACGACCGCCGCGATGTTGCTCAGTACCATCGCATGCAGCCGCGGCGATTTGTCGATGTTAATGTGATCAACGCCTTCGCCGCTGACATCGACATTTTTCAATTCGCCATGAAAACCGAAACCGCGGCGCACATAGGCGTAATCGCGCTGGGTCAAATTCAAAACGCGCACGACATTGCTTGAGGCAACCAAGGTCTGGGTGCCGTCAAAGGGCACGACGAGAGCGACCGGCACGCCATACTTGCCGAGCTTCTCGGCCATGAACATCACCGCATCGGCGCCGAGGGAATGGCCAATCAGGATGACAGGCCCGTGGTTGCCGTTCTTATAATTAGCCGCGATCTGGCCCGCGACCTCTTCCCATTCCGTATGATTGTAGACGGTCGCGGCAACTCCCGTAGCGCGAATCTTGTCGGCGAGTTCGTCCATGCCGAGCGAAAAGATATTCAACAGGCCGCGAAATAAATAGACATGCGCGCTGTCTTTCGCCGTCGTTCGGCGGGCGGCCGATTTGTGCGAAGCCGTTTTCTTCGCGGCATCGGGCGGCGCCATGACCGGCCTGACAGAAGCGCCGGGTTCCGGCGCGGCCGCAGGCTCGGCGGCCGCCATGAAGCAGCCGATGCCAAGAAACGCGGCCGCGATAGCGGCCAAGCTCGCCAGACGGAAGGCCTTCATGCGAGAGCGTAGCCCAGAATTATGAAATCCCGGTTCCCGGATGGGCACCGAGTCGAGGCACCATATCCGATATTGCGTTGCCGTATATGCGGGTTCCGCGTTTTTCCCGTAATGTGGCTTTGATACAACAGCGATTACCGGGCAGGGCACCCCCGCATTTTTTCGGCATCAAATAGCACGGTGGCACCCCTATAACGGCAGTTCCCGCCGCCGGATCATCACAGGACAGCCATGCGACACCGCTGCGCCATTCTCGACGATTACCAGAATGTGGCGCTTAGCGTCGCCGATTGGTCGAGCGTCAAAAGGGACGCCGATATCACCGTGTTCAACGAGCCGCTTGGCGGGAAGGTCACCGAGGCGCTGCGGGACTTCTCCATCCTTTGCCTGATGCGGGAGCGCACGCCGTTCGACCGCGCGACCATCGAAGCCCTCCCCCAGCTGAGGCTTATCGTCACCAGCGGGATGCGAAACGCCGCGATCGATATTAAGGCGGCAGCAAGCCGCAGTATTCCCGTCTGCGGTACCGAAGCGACCGGCACTCCGACGGCGGAATTGACCTTCGGCTTGATGCTGGAGCTCACGCGCAAGATCGGATTCGAACACGCGCGGCTGAAGGCGGGCGCGCCCTGGCAATCGACGCTCGGCATCGAGCTTGCCGGAAAGACGCTCGGCATTCTCGGCCTCGGCAAGCTCGGCAGCCGCGCCGCCGAAATCGGCAGGGCCTTCGGCATGAAGGTCATCGCCTGGAGCCAAAATCTGACCGACGAAAAGGCGGCGGCCGCAGGCGTAAAGCGCGTGAGCAAGGAGGATTTGTTCCGGCAGGCCGACTTCGTCACCATTCATACGCAGCTTTCCGACCGCACGCGCGGCGTGGTCGGGGCGGCTGAATTTTCGCTAATGAAGCCCACCGCCTATCTCATCAATACCTCGCGCGGCCCGATCGTGGAGGAAGCCGCTCTACTGTCCGCGCTGCGCGGGAATAAAATCGCGGGCGCCGGAGTCGATGTCTATGACATCGAACCATTGCCGCTCGATCATCCGCTGCGAAAGATGGAAAACGCCGTCATCACGCCGCATCTCGGTTATGTCACCGCCGAAGGTTACCGGCGCTTTTATTCGCAAATGGCCGAGGATGTGCGTGCCTGGTTCGACGGCAAGCCGATTAGAATGATTGCGCCTCCGGCGTAAGTCTTAAATCATATTTTGCGGGGCTGCGGCAACAAAACCTATCGGATCGGTGTTTACTACAAAGTTGCGATCGAAACGGGAGATCGTCTCATGAGATTGCTTTCTGCGATCGGTATCCTTGCAATCATCGCCGCGATTGCCCTGCCAATCTTTTTCTTCGGCGGATTTTACAATGTGGCGGCGACGGACCAGCACTTCGGCATCGTGAGCTGGGCGCTCGACCGTGTGCGCATGGCCTCGATCACACATCACGCGGCTGAAAAGCCGCCCGTATCGCTTGACGATCCCGCCGTCGTGCAGGCGGGTGCGAAGGAGTTTTCCGAGCACGGTTGCGTAAGTTGCCACGGCGCGCCGGGCGCGACATGGGCGAAATTCTCCGAGGCGCTCTATCCTTCGCCGCCAGACCTTTCCGAAATCGCCAAGGAGCGGACGCCCGAGCAGATTTTCTGGGTCGTGAAGCACGGCCTGAAGTTCACCGGCATGCCGGGGTTTTCCGCAATCGGCGTCAAGGATGACGAAATCTGGAAGATCGCCGCTTTCGTGAAAAAGCTTCCGAGCGTCTCGGAGGCCGATTACAAAGCCTGGACGGCGCGCTGAGAAAGCGCGCCGCTTCTTGCAATCGTCTAGGCCGCGCGCAGCCCGCGCAGGAAGGTTTCCGCCGCCGCGCCCAGATTCCGCGACTGCTCGTCGAGGGTTTTCACCGCGGTCAGCATGTCGCGGGACGCCTTGCCGGTGGCGGCGACGGCGATATCGAGCTCGCCGATATCGGCCGTCACCTGCTTCGCCGAGTTCGACGACGCTTCGATGCTGGTGGCGATGTCGCGGGTCACGGCATCCTGTTCCTCGACCGCGGAGGCGATCGCAACCGTGATCTCCGAAATTTTCGAGATATCGCCGACGATCGCTTCAGTCGACTGAACCGCTTCGTTCGTCGCCGTCTGGATCGCGGCGACCTGCGCGGAAATTTCCCCCGTCGCCTTCGCGGTTTGGGCTGCGAGCGCCTTCACCTCGGACGCGACGACGGCAAAACCCCGGCCCGCCTCGCCCGCGCGCGCCGCTTCGATCGTGGCGTTCAGCGCGAGCAAATTCGTCTGCTCGGCGATCTCGCTGATCAGCTTCACGACCTCGTTGATGCGCTGCGCCGATTCCGCCAAGCTCTTGATAATATTGCTCGATCCGCTCGCGTGCGTCACGGCTTCGCGGGAGAAATCGCGCGCGGTCCCGACCTGGCGGGAAATCTCGGCGATCGAGGAAGACATTTCCTCCGAAGACGCCGCGATGGTTTCCGCACCGGCAGAGGCGGTTTGCGCAGCATCCGCAACCGCCGAAGTGCGCGAGCCGGCTTGCGTTGCGATCGTCGCGACGTTGTTCGCGCTTTCGCTCACGAGCCGTGTCGCTTCCGCGACCGCGTCCATCACGCCCTTCATCTGTTCTTCGAATTCGGCCGCGAGCTGCTCGCGGGCGGTCCTCCGCTCGGCTTCGGCATGCGCCTTGGCGTCTTCCTGCTGCTGACGAAGCATCGCCGCTTCCTGGCTCGACTCTTTCAGCGAAACGACCGCGCCCGCGATCGAGCCGATTTCGTCGCGCTGGCCGGTCGCGGGGATTGCGACCTCGAAATCGCCACCGGCGATGCGCTGGATGACGCTTGCAAGCGAGATGATCGGTTTCGTGATCGCGCGGCTGACCAGGAACGAAACCGCGCAGCCGACAAGAAACGCGATTAAAACGAGCGCAGCGAGCACCCTGCCCTGCTGGTTCATGCTCTCGTCAACGCGAACGACTTCGCGATCGCGCGCCTGCTTGCTGAGCTGCATAAGCTCGTCGGTGAGGGACACGATTTCGGCGAAGCTGCGCTGCGCGCTCATCATGAACATGAGCGCCGAGCCGGCGTCGGCATCGGCCATGTCGATGACGCTGTTTGCCTGCTTGGTGTATTTGTTGACGGTTTCCTTGAGCTTTCCGAACGAACTCGACGTTTTGTTCGCCTTCAGCTGTTCCAGCGAAAGCATTTTGCCGGAAAGATCGATGATGCTCGAGCCGGTTTCCTCGGCGATGGAAGCGACCTTGGCCTTGTCGGTTTCGTTCGCGGCCGTCGCGGTCAAATGGTAGAGCCTGGTTTGCACGGCCCAGGCCGCTGCGTTGAAATCGGCGACGACTTCTGCCTGCCGCACCGGCCCGCTCATGAGGTTTTGCAGCGTAGCCTGGTTTTCCCACTGCGTCCTGAGCACATATCCGCCGAGCACCATCAGCGTCAAAATCAGGAATGCCGGCGCAAGCAGTACCTTCCAACGAATTCGCAGATTTCCGAACCAAGCCATCACAGTCACCAATCTCGGGCGGGAAAATCGCCCCGGTAGAAGAGCGGAGCCGCGCGCCGCGGCTCCGCCGAACGGTCAATTTATTGCTTGTAGACGCCGCCGCAGACGACGGTTTCCGATTCACGCTCGCAATACATTTCCTTCGGCTCGACCTTCTTGGTGACCGGATTGACGAACTTGTAGTCCTGCCAGAACGAAGCCTGCTTGCGGCCGAGCTCGGCGCGTTCCTTGACGAAATATTTTCCGTCGACGTCCTGCGCCTCGATCATGTCCTTACCGACGAGCTTCTGATTGGCGCCATGCGCCAGCACTTTGCCGTCGAGGCCATAGACAACGATGTATAAGTCGCGGTCCGTAAACTGTCCGCCCTTCGTGCTGATGACCGGATAGGCTTTCTCCGCGCCTTCGGCTTTGATGAAGGCCACGGCCTTCTTCACCATTGCCTGCGCTTCCTCCTTCGTGGCCGATTCCGCTGCAAAAGCGGCATTAACCGAGATGGCGGCGAACGCCATACCGGCGACAACTGTATTGATTCTCAGTTTCATGGATCTCTCATCCCTCACGCCGCCGTTCTGGCAGCGAACAGATAAAAGCTCCTGTAAGAAGGTTAAGAATCTGGACAAAAATACTAATGGTTGTGTATTTTACATATACATCTATAAATAGAGCAGCCTTCTAGAATTTGGGCAATGACTGCTTGAGCGAGCCGTATCCCTTCCATGGGTCGCCCGCGCGGACGAGTTTTGCGGCATCCGAGACACTATAAGGATGCGCATTTTTCAGAGTCGCAAGACTTCGCCAGGAAAACGGCGTGGCGATGAAGGCGCCCTTTCGCGCGCGGGTGGAATAGGGGCAGATCGCGGTGGAGCCGCGCTGGTTGCGCAGATAATCGACGAAAATCCGGCCGCGGCGCTTTTTCTTGGACATGTTGGCTACATATAAATCCGGATTGTCCTCCTCCATCAGGCGAGCAAGCGCCTCCGCAAACGCACGGTGCTCATCCCAGGAGTGCTTCGGCGCGAGGGGCACCACAACGTGGATTCCCTTGCCGCCGGTCGCCATCGGGAACGACTCGAGATCGTGCTGCCGAAGCCGTTCGCGCAATTCCTGCGCCGCCTGTTTTACTTTCCCGAACGGCAGATCTTCGTCGGGGTCGAGGTCGAACACCATGCGGTCCGGTTTTTCGACCGCGTCCACGCGCGATCCCCAGATGTGCAATTCCAGAACGCCCATCTGCACGGCGGCGACTACACCGGAAATATCCTCGATATACATGTATTCGTCGGAGCCGGATTTCTCCTTGATCCGAACCCGGCGCAGCTCTTCCGGCCAGCCCTCCGAAGCGTGCTTCTGGAAAAAGCATTCCTTTCCGCTTCCGTCGGGGCAGCGCACGAGCGCGAGCGGGCGTTCCGCGAGATGCGGAAGAATGAGCTTCGCGACTTTGGCGTAGTAGCCGACGAGGTCGTGTTTTGTGACGCCCTGATCGGGAAACACCACGCGGTCGGGGTGCGTGATCCGGACGCCCGCGACCTCATTGTTTTCCAGTTTCGACGAACTCACCGCTTGCGCTTTCGGCATTGGATTCTCCCTGACAACCTGGCGCGCGGGCTTGTCGGCCCGCAGACCCTTGAAACTTGCCTGGCGGACGAGCCCATCCTTCGTCCATCCGCGAAACGAAATTTCCGCAACGAGCACCGGATCGACGAAACGCGCATGCCGGACAATTTCCCGCGGCATATCCTCGAGGGGCGGGTCGCGGCGTGCATGTTTCTTGAACTGGTGCGCAAGCCTGTCGAGGCGCTCGCCGGTGTAGCCGGTGCCGACACGGCCGGCATAACGCAGCTTTCCGTCCTCGTGCACGGCGAGCAAGAGCGACGAGAACGGTCTTCCTTTCTTGTCGGAAGGGCGCCAGCCGATGATGACGAATTCCTGCTCCATACCGCATTTGATCTTGAGCCAGCTCTGGGTTCGGCCGGAGCGATAAGGATCGTTCTTTCTCTTTGATATGATGCCTTCGAGCTTCAAATCGCAGGCATTGGAGAAAATGCGCTGCCCGTCTCCTTCGAGATGCGAGGAGTAAACCAGGGGCGGGCGGATTCCTTCGAGCAGGGATTTCAGTTTCTCTTTTCGTTCGATCAGCGGAAGCGAGCGCAGATCTTCGCCATCGAGATGCAGAAGATCGAAGATGTAGTAGCCGAATCCGCCGCTTCCTTCCGACAGCGCCTCCTGCAGCGCGCCGAAATCGGTGTGGCCTTTCTTGTCGGCAACCGCGATTTCGCCGTCGAGTAGCGCCGCGCGGCAAGGAAGACGGGTCAGCGGTTCAACGAGGGGGGCGAATTTCCTTGTCCAATCAAGGGCATTGCGGGTGCGAATAACCACGCGTTCGCCCGCGACCGAGGTGACGGCGCGATAGCCGTCGAGTTTGATTTCATGCAGCCATTCGCCGCGAATGGGCGGAGCATCGACGAGGGTGGCGAGCTGCGGCTTTACGAAGGCGGGAAGCCTGAGCGGAGGAAGTTTCGAGTCTTTTTTTTTATCGGCCTCTCCGCTTCTTTCTTCGGCCGGCTCGAATGCCAAATTTTCTTGCCTCTGGCGATCTCTTCCATATCGCGGCCGCTCGCCACACTGTCGATTTCGCGATCGACGGCGAGTTTTCCTTCCGTCTTCGCGACGCCGTCCTTTTCTTTAATCAGCAGCCAGTTGTCCTTATCCTTCTTGCTGCGCCGCCGGAGCCGAACGAGCGCCCAATTGCCTTTCAGCCGCTTTCCGTGCAGCTCGAAACCGAGCTTGCCCTTTTCCATTGCTGTATCCGGATTTTCGTGCGGCTTCCACCAGCCGCGATCCCACACCATCACGGTGCCCGCGCCGTATTTGCCTTCCGGAATCGTGCCTTCGAAACTTCCGTATTCTACCGGATGATCCTCGACATGGACGGCAAGACGCTTGTCGTTCGGATTCTCGCTCGGCCCTTTGGGAACAGCCCAGCTCATCAGCGCGCCTTTCCACTCCAGGCGAAAATCATAATGCACCCGGCGCGCCGCGTGTTTCTGGATGACGTAGGAAAGTTTCTTCCCGGATTTGACCGGAGCGCCCGCCGGCTCCCTGGTGCGCGAGAAATCGCGCTTCTCGCGATAGCGCTTCAGCCGGTCGAGCATGGATCAAGCCGCCCGGCGGCGTGCGCTCTTCCTGCCGCGCTTCACGGATTTTTTCTCGCGGCCGCTGCCGCCCTTACCGACGCTCTTGCGGAGCGCGTCCATGAGGTCGATGACCTGCGCCGTCGGCCGTGTCTCCTCAATCTGGCGGATCTGGCGGTGCTCGGCTTTCGCCTCGATCAATTCGCGAAGCGCATCATCATATGTGTCTTTGAATACCGCCGGGTCGAATTTCCTGGTTTTCTTTTTGATCAACTCTTCCGCGAGATCGATCATGTCGTCGGCCGGTTTCTCGCCTTTGATGTCGGAAAACGCCGTATCCGGCTTCTTCACTTCGTCGGCGTAGCGGAGTGTCTCGAGCATCATTCCCTTACCGCACGCCCTGAGCGCCACGATCGTACCCTTGCCGCGGATTACGATCTGGCCGAGACCGACCTTTTTCGTTTTCTTCAAGGCCTCGCGCAACACGATGAAGGCTTCGTTGTCTTCCTCATCGTCAGGCAGGACAAAAAACGGACGCTCGAAATACATCGGATCGATCTCGTGAACGCCGACGAATTGCACGAGATCGAGCGTCTTCTTCGCTTCCAGCTTCAGCTTGTCGATCTCCTTATCCTCGAGAAGAACGTATTTTCCTTTTTCCAGCTCATAGCCCTTTACAATCTCATCGTTATCGACTGGGCCGATATCGGGCACGACTTTCTGATAGCGGATACGGGCCCCAGTCGGTTTGTGGATTTGGTGGAAGGAAATTTTCGCCCCCGTTTTGGTTGCGGGGACTACCTGAATCGGGATCGAGACGAGAGAAAGCCGGATATTGCCGGACCAGTACGCACGCGTCGGCATATGGGGACTCCCCTTACACAGACTCAAGAAACGCGGCGGCGAGTTTCCGGTTCCAAAACAGCCGATTTTCCGGCCCGGATCATGATCTATGTCAATTCAGATGTCCCTTCTTGTGCGAGAAAGTGACGCGTAAATCTGGGGGGCAAAAATGCAGGATTATTCAGATATTCCGACCATTTATGTGGGCTACGACCCTCGCGAGGATCTCGCGTATCGGGTACTCAAATACAGCGCACTCAAGCACGCTTCCGGTCCGCTAAATGTTTATCCGATCGTGCAGGATAAGCTTCGGCGTATCGGTCTCTATCGGCGAGCTTGGCTGCTCGGCAGTTCGCGGTTACCGGCACCGGAGAAACGCGACGATATCTGGCATCGCGATCTGTTCGATCAGAAAAATTTTTCGACCGATTTCAGCTTTTCGCGTTTTCTGGTGCCATTTTTGCACCGCCTCGAGGGGTGGGCGCTGTTCATGGATTGCGACATGTATTTCCGGTCCGATCCGCTGAAGCTGTTTCGCGAGCATCGCGATCCGAAATACGCGATCTATTGCGTGAAGCACCGGTACGACCCGACCGAACCGGTCAAGATGTACGGTAACCCGCAGACCCGCTATCCGAAGAAGAACTGGTCGAGCTTCGTGTTGTGGAATTGCGCACATCCGGCGCATGAATCCTTCACCGTCGACGATGTGAACACGAAGAGCGGCACCTGGCTGCACAATTTCATGTGGATCGACGAGAACGACATCGGCGCATTGCCGGAGGAATGGAACTGGCTCGACGGGCATTCGAGTCCCGCGATCGACGCGCGCAACGTGCACTTCACGCGCGGCGGACCGTGGTTCCGCGGCTCGGTTTGGCAGCCGCTCACCGAGCAGGATGAAATCTACGCGCAGGAATGGGAAGCGATACGGCGGGAGATGGAATCCGAAGGCGCGCTCGCGAAATCCGCGTAGCCCTATGCCTCGTCGAGCTTGAGCCCGAGCAAGAGATAGCTCCAGGATTTCCCGTGGGAGTCGAGGTTGAGCGAGCGGTTGACGCCGCCTTCAAGGGCGTCGTGCAGTACGAAGTTCAAGCCGTGCAGATGCTCGATCACGTAACGGTCCACGCGGCCATGAACGAGAGCGGGAAATTCGCGCTTGATGCGCTCGGGCGTGAGCGCGCGCTTCAGGAGATCGAAGTCCTCGGGGTCGTAGGCCCACACACTGACATTCGAGATATTTCCTTTATCGCCCGCGCGCGCATGCGCGATGTCACGCACAAAACGGGGCGTGTTCGGCCGCAGGGCACTCATGCGACGAGCACCTCCAGCGTCGGCTTCACCTGACTGCGGTCGATCAGCGCCGATTTCGTGATGACCCAAGGCGCGATCGCGCCGCGAAACCCGCCGCCGCCCGCCGGGCCGCAGCAGAGAAGCGACTCCACCTCCCACAGCATGAGCTCCGCGTCCTCGCGCGAGGTTGAGCGCACGGTGACGTGCAGCCGCACGTCCTCCGCATTGCTTGCGCGCAGGCCAGCGGTCGCGAACAGCGAGGCCGTGCCGATCAGATCGAAACGCCGGTCGGCTTGGGGGCTCAGCATCTTCGCGAGCCGCGCGCGGACGATCTCGGCGGCGAGCTCCCCGCGCGCCTGTGCGCCCGGCCCCGCATAGCTCACACCCGCCTCGCCCTGGAATCCGCCGTCGAAGCCGATCGTGACCTTCAGCTTGTCGGGGCGCGGCGCGCCGCCAGCACCGGAAACGCGAACGCGGTCGTGTCCCATGGAGGCGATCTGCACCTTGCTGAAATCGGCAGTCACGTCGGGCGTGAGATAGCGCGAGGGATCGTGCACTTCGTACAAGAGCTGCTCCTTGACCGTCGCAGGCGTCACGGCGCCCCCGGTGTCCGGAAGCTTGGTGATGACCGCGCTTCCGTCCGCTTCAACTTCCGCAATCGGAAATCCGCAGGCCGCAAGGTCCGGCACATCCTTCATGCCCGGATCGGCGAAATAGCCGCCCGTCACTTGCATGCCGCATTCCAGGAGATGACCGACCAGCGTACCCGCGCCCATGCGCGCTGTGTCGGCGGGATCCCACCCGAAGCGATGCGCGAGCGGCGCCAGGAACATCGAGGGATCGGCGAGCCGGCCGCCGATCACCACATCGGCGCCGGCCTTGAGCGCCGGCAGGATCGCGTCGATGCCAAGATAGGTGTTCATGCCGACCACCGTCAGACCGACGTCGGAGAGCTTTCCCGGCTCGTCCATGAAGGGTTGGTCCTTCGGCACGATGGCGGAGACATCGTCCCCTTCGATGCAGGCGACCTTGAGTCCTTTCAGGCCAAGACCGCGTGCGACCTCGACCGTGCGCTCGGCCGCCGCGCGCGGATTGGCGGCGCCCATATTGGTGACGATCACGGTGCCGGCCGCGCGACAGGGCGGCAGCAGCGCTCGCATACGGCGTTCAAGATGCGCGTTATAGCCGCGCTTCGGGTCGATCATGCGGTCGCGGTGGCCGAAGGCCACGGTGCGCTCGCCGAGGCACTCCAGCACCATGGCGTCGAGCCGGCCGCGCTCTGCGAGATCGACCGCTGGCTCAAGCCGGTCGGCGGAAAAACCGGCGCCGGTTCCGATGCGGAATGCCGTCATGGCCGCGTACGAGATTCGACTCAATCGCCGTTCAATCCCTCGATCCCGGGGAAGAACAGGTCGCCGACCGTTTTCGGCGTCTGCTTGATCGAGCCGATTTTCGCCATGAATTGTGCCGTCTTCAAAACTTTCTGCGGCTTCAGCGTATAGGCGTAATCCTTGTCGCTGATGATCTTCACGATGTCTTCTACTGTGTTTTTCTTGTCATTCGCGGCTTCAAGGTAGAGCTGTGCGGCCGCACGCTTGTCCTTGTTGATCATGTCGATCGCTTCGCCAAGCGCATCGACGAACGCCTTATAGGCCTTCGGATTTTCCTCGCGAAATTTTCCGCTTGCGGTCAGCACCACGGCCGTCGCAGGCCCCCCGAGGATTTCGTAATTCGTCGTCACAAGGTGCGCTCCCGGCGCCTTGATCTCCTGCTCATAGAAGGGCGACGACGAGAAATGCGCGTTCACGCCGCCGGTGTTGTTCAGGAAGGCAAGTGTGGCGTCTGGATGCGAAAGTGAGACGGTGAGCGGGTCGAGCTTCGCGTAGTCTTTCTCACCGAAGGCTTCGGCCGCCGCCATCTGCAGCATGATCGCCTGCGTCGAGATCTTGATCGAAGGCACGGCGATCTTGTCCTTGCCGCTGAAGTCCTTGACCGACTTCACGTCCGGATTGCGGCTGACGAGGTAGAGCGGATAGGTCGTCATGGCCGAAACGCCCCTGATCTGCCCGTGCGTCTTGTCCCAGAGCGTGATCATTGACGGCGCGCCCTGGGCCGCGAAATGGATCGTATTGGAGATCAGCCCGTCGTTCATTGCGCTCGGGCCTGCGGTCTTGGTCCAGGACGTCTTCAGCCCCGCGAGACCCGCGGCGGCGGCATGCTTCTCGATCAGTTTCTGCTTCTCCATCACCATCAGCGGAAGAAAGCTCACGCCATATTGCTGTGCGACGACGATCTCGTTCACCTCCGCCCTTGCCTGAAGCCCGGCAAGCAACAGCACTGCGGCAAGCGCAAGCGAAATCCGGCCTGTCTTCATGATCTTCCTCCCGAACCGGTTTGTTGTTTTGCGCTATATGAACACGATCCGGCGAATCGTAAAACTGCCTTTTCAGTTTCGCTTTCAATGCGCTGATTTCGAAAGATACTAGTGCGTCTTCGCGTCGAGGCGGCGGCCGTAATAAAGGGTGACGACGTGCTTCGCCTCGGCAAAAAACAGCCAGCGCTCGGTGAGCAGGCCGATCAGGGAGAGGCAGACGGCCGCGACCGATAGCCCCGTGCCGGTCACCCCGCCGCTCATATTGGCGGCGGCGAGCAACAAAAACGGCAGGACAAAACCGAACAAAACGGAAATGATTCTCAGCTTGCGGGCGTGTTTCCGCGCAATGCGAAAACCCATCTCCTTCATGAGATAGTTTTCCGATGTATGCGGCGCCTTGAACAGGCGGACAGTCCCCAAGGCGCCAAGGCCCGTCGCCGACTCGGGCGTGCTCGCGGCAGGTGTCGTGTCGATGAAACGCCAGTAAGCAAGCTTGCAGATAAGCGCGAGCGTGATCAGAGCGAGACTTGCGGCGTACATGGTTTTCGTCGCGTAGCCGAAGATTCCCGCGAGCGCAGTCAGGAGCAGGATTCCCGACATCGCCGACAAAGCGAGATAGTTCGGCAAGACCCAGTTATTGTGCCAAGCCGGAATGGGTTTGAGCGAATTATAAATGCCGGCGGTGCAGAGCACCGCGAGCATCGCGAGCACCGACATCAATAGTCCGCTGAGCGCGAAAATTCCGTCGGAACGGCCGAGGAGAACCCAGCCGCCCGCAAAAACGAGCGCCGGAAAATACGTCAGCATGGAAACGACGCCTTCGCGCGACAGCCATGACGACCGCCACTGCGAAAAAGCGCGCCATGCCCGCTCGGGATGACCAAGGTGAAAGGTCGAGGACAGGAGACCGATCGTGACCGCGCCCAGCGCAAGCACGATGGAGACAAACGCGAAGGGTTGATTGTCAGGAAGGCCGCCCGCGATCGCACAAAGACCAAGGCAAGCAAGCAGACCAAACCCCGCGCCCGAAAGAGTCGTAAAAATAATGACGGAGAATGCCGGATGCATGGCTACACAGACGACAACAAGCGATCGACCCAGCCAAGGAATCCTGCCTGCTGACTCTCCATGATGGGTGCGAGCGCAGGCGCTTCACCCGCTTCCTTCTTCCGCGGCGGCAGGTATTTATTGGTGGGCCTGTAACCCATCTCCGGCATCAGGTCGTAACCGCCGCGCTCGCGCACGAGTTTGGAGACGGCGGAATTCGGATCGGCAAAGTCGCCGAAGGTTCTCGCCGAGGTCGGGCAGGTCGCGACGCAAGCCGGCACGCGATCGGCCGGATCTAGATTTTCGTTATAAATCTTGTCGATGCAGAGCGTACATTTCTTCATGACGCCCGCGTCGTAATCGTATTCGCGCGCGCCATAGGGACAGGCCCAGGAGCAAAGCTTGCAGCCGATGCAGAGGTCTTCGTTCACGAGCACGATGCCGTCTTCCGCGCGCTTGTAGCTCGCGCCCGTCGGGCAAACCGTGACGCAAGCGGGCTCCGCGCAATGCAGGCAGGAGCGCGGAAAATGCACCGTCGTCCCCTTCCCTGCCTTGTTCGTCTCGTAGGAATGGATGCGATTGAACCAGACGCCGAGCGGATCTTCGCCGTAAGGATTGATGTCGGTGAGCGGCGCGGCAACGCCGCCCGTGTTCCATTCCTTGCAGTTGACGGCGCAGGCATGGCAGCCCACGCAAACGTCGAGGTCAATCACAAGGCCGAGCTGCTTGCCGGTCTGTTGCGGAAGAGAAGTCATTACACTTTTGCTTTCGGACGGAATCGCTTGCCGTAACGCAAAATATCCGGGCGCGGCGGCAGCGGCGGCGTTTCGACTTCGCTGATGCGCGGCTGGCTGCTTTCATGCGCGCCCGCCGCCTTCTCGATCCGCACGCGCAAATCGTACCAGGCCGCCTGCCCGGTCACGGGATCCGCGTTCGCGTAGCGATAGCCTCCGTCGCGCGGCGGCAATAGATCGCGGATGAGGTGGTTCAGAAGAAAGCCGCGTTTCGCTTCGCTCGCCTCGGGATCGAGATTCCACGCCCCCGAGCGTTTGCCGATCGCGTTCCAGGTCCAGACCGTGTTCGGGTTCACGCCGTCCATCAGCTTCGCCTGCACGACGATGGAACTGTGACTGCTCGTGACCTTCACCCAGTCGCCGTCCTTGATCTGCAATCGCGCGGCGGTGTCGCGGTGTATATGCAGATTGTTCTCGCCGTGAATCTGCCGCAGCCACGCGTTCTGCGATCCCCAGCTGTGATACATCGCCATCGGGCGTTGCGTGATCGCATGCAGCTCGTATTCGCTGCCGGCCTCTTCTTCCTCGAACGGCGTGTACCAGATCGGCAGCGGATCGAAATATTGCTCGACGCGCTTCCTGTGCCGCTCCGGAACCTTCACCGTTCCGTGGCCGCGCGAGGCGAGCCGGAATTTTTGCAGCGCTTCGCTATAAAGCTGGATGAAGATCGGCTCGGGCTTGTCGAGAAAGCCCATTTCCGTCGCCCATTTGAGATAAGCCGCGTTCCACGGCTTGAAATAATGCGACTCGTGCGGAATTTCGCTTTCCCAGAAGCATTCGTTCTCGATGTAGCGATCGAGCTGGTTCGGGTTGATCGGCCCGATGCCGCTCGATCCGCCATTCGCGCCGCGCCAGCCCGCGAGCATGCCCAAGCCCGGCTTGCGCTCGTGGTTGACCATGTAATCGGGGAAGAAGCCGGGATATTTCGGCGTTCCGTCTTCTTTCACAAAGCCAGGCAATTTCAACCGCGCGCCGAGATCGATCAGCACATCCTGGAACGGGCGCACGTCCCGATCGGGCTTCACGACCGGCTGGCGGATGGCGTCGGCCGCGCCCTCCGCATTGCTGATCGGGCGGTCGAGAAGCGAGATGCAATCGAAGCGTTCGAGATAGGTCGTGTCCGGCAGCACGAGGTCGGCATAGGCCACCATCTCGGAGTAATACGCGTCGGAATAGATGATACGCGGAATCCGGTACTCGCCCGTTTCCGGATTCTTGTCGGTCATCATCGTCATGGTTTCCGCGGTGTTCATCGCGGAGTTCCAGCCCATATTGGCCATGTACAAGAATAGCGTATCGACCGGATACGGGTCGGCGCGATGCGCGTTCGCGATCACCGTGTGCAGCATGCCGTGGGCGGCTAGCGGCGCTTCCCAGGAAAACGCCTTGTCGATGCGAAGCGGCTCGCCCCGCTCATCGACGAGCAAATCCTCCGGCCCTTGCGGGAAGCCGAGCGGCGAACCACGCAGCGACTCGCCGGAGCCGACCGGCCCTGCGGGTTTGATCGCGGGCGGAATCGGCTTCGGGTAAGGCGGCTCGTAGCGGAACGCGCCGGGCGTATCGATCGCGCCGAGTAACACCTGCAGGAAATGCAGCGCGCGGCAGGTGTGGAAGCCATTCGAATGCGCGGAGATTCCACGCATCGCATGAATGCTGATGGGACGCCCGATCATCTTGTCGTGCTGGCGCCCGGCCCAGTCGGTCCAAGGCTGCTCGACAACAACCGCCTGTTCGAATGCGGCATGCGCGAGCTCGGCCGCGATGCGCTTGATGGTCTCGGCAGGCACGCCGGCCTGCAAGGCGGCTACCTCGGGAGAGTATTGTTCGCCGAGATAGCGCTTCGCGATTAAGGTAAACGCCGGAACGGCGCGGCGCCCATCGGCGAGCGTGTACTCGCCGGCGAGGCTCGGATGTGCGGACGGCTCGAGTGCGTTGACAATTTTTTGCGCCTTGCGATCATAGACGAGCGGCGCTCCCTCAGCGTCACGGGCGAACAGGCCGTCGTCGGCCGCGCCTTCGTCCTGAATGACCAGCCAAGGCGAATTCGTGTAGCGCGCAAGATAATCGGCATCGATTTTTCCGGCGCACAGCAATTCGTGGATGATCGAAAGAATAAAGAGACCGTCGGTGCCGGGGCGAATGCCGACCCATTCGTCCGCGATCGCGGAATAGCCGGTTCGCACCGGATTGACCGAGACGACCTTCACGCCCCGCTTCTTCAGTTTGCCGAGGCCGATCTTGATCGGGTTGGAATCGTGATCCTCGGCGACGCCGAACAACATGAAATATTTCGTGCGATCCCAGTCGGGCTCGCCGAATTCCCAGAACGAACCTCCGACCGTGTAGAGCCCGCCCGCGGCCATGTTGACCGAGCAGAAGCCGCCATGGGCGGCGTAATTCGCCGTTCCGAATTGCGTCGCCCACCAGCTTGTCAACGCCTGCGACTGGTCGCGTCCGGTGAAAAAAGCGAGCTTCTTGGGATCGGTCGCGCGGATCTTTCCGAGCCAGCCGACGGCAATCCCGAGCGCCTCTTCCCACTCAATCTCGCGGAATTCGCCCTTGCCGCGCTCGCCCGTGCGCAACAGCGGTTTTCTCAGCCGCGCCGGCGAATAGTGCTGCATGATGCCGGCTGAGCCTTTGGCGCAGAGCACGCCGCGGTTCACCGGATGCCGGCGATTGCCCTCGATGTAGCGGATTGCGCCGTCGCGCAGGCTGACTTTGATGCCGCAGCGGCAGGCGCACATATAGCAGGTCGTATATTTGACCTCGTCCGCGATCAGCGCGTTTTTCGCAACCGGCGGGTCGTTATAGATCTTGAGTTTCGCCATCGCGATCTCCAAGCGCCCGAGGCAGCCAATTCGCGCCCCGAGCTCGAAACATCGCGAAAAACGAGCGCGACACCGGGCTGAATCGGCAGCAGCAATTGCCGAAGAATCAGCACGGGTGCCGTTCGCGTTCCAATCTTGTTTCTTGATGGAATTGTTCGGCGCGCCCGTTCATCGCGAGCGAGCCGCCGCGGGCTATTTCTTGTTTCCCGCCTCGTCGAACTGCTTGAGGTAAGCGATGATGTCCGCGCGTTTCGCCGCGTCCTTCACGCCGGCGAACGCCATCTTTCCGTTCGGCGCGAGATGTTTCGGATTTTCGAGATAGTCGTTAAGCGTAGCGTCATTCCAAACTTTTCCGGCGTCTCTCCCGGTGGCGAGATCAGGCGAGTAAGCAAATCCAGCGGTGCTTCCCCACTTCTTTCCCACGATACCGTTTAATGGAGGGCCGATTCTGTTCTTCGCATTCGGGCCGATCATGTGGCAGGCGGTGCAAACCTTGAACGCCTGTTCGCCGCTCGCAGGATCGACCGCTTTAACCGGCGTTGCCACTCCAACAAGAAGGGAAAGTGCGATGATAAAACGCATGGATAGCCTTCTTCCGCCGCGCTTCCTCCGCGCATTTAGCGCGGAGGAAGCGCGATGGGTGCCTTCTTCAATGATAAAGGTCAAGCTCCGGCCGGGGGTCCGGTACAAAGCCGTCGCGATTGGGCATTGCCACCTTCGGCAAGGTCTTCGCGTCCATCACGTCGGTCGGCTTGATGATCTTCGCCTCCGACAAAATATACGCGACGACGGCATAGACATCGTTGTCGCTTAAAGAGCCCGGCGCATTGAAGGGCATCGCCCGCTTGACATAGTCGAAGAGCGTCGTGCTGTAGGGCCAGTAGCTTTCGACCGTCTTGACCGGCGTCTTGGTCGCAAGTGAGCCGCGGCCGCCGATCAGCTTGTCGCCGCCGATTCCCTTCGCCGGATTGCCTTCCAGCTTCTCGCCGTGACAGACAGCGCAGCTATCGGCGTAGATTTTCGCGCCGTCTGCGGCTTTACCGCTGCCGGCAGGTAATCCCCGGCCGTCGGCAGGAATCGAAAAATATTTCGTGAGTTCTTCCTGCGTCACCGGCGTACCGAAGCCGTAGCGGGCGGGCTCCTGCCCGTAGGTTGCCGACAGCGAGGTTGCGAGCAGAAGACCGGCGATCGCCGAAAAAGTCTTATGCGTGAACATTGGATACATCCCCCGTTTCGCTAACCGCCCAGCTTTGGATTGCATTGAGGTGGTAGATCGAGCCGTACGGTCCGTTCGATCCGCGGATCGCGACGAGCTGCTTCAAGGTCGGCTGCACATAGCCGGTTTCGTCCGTGCAGCGGCTTTGCAGGATCGCTGCCTTGCCATCCCACATCCATGGATAGCTGAACCGAACCGTGCAAATCGGCTCAGGAGTGGATTCGAGCCGTGCCGGATACCAGTTCTTTCCGCCGTCGACCGAAACATCGACCGACTGCACACGCCCGCGTCCGCTCCAGGCGAAGCCCTGAATATTGTAGAAGCCGGCGCCCGGAAGCTTCATCTCCCCGGAGGGGAACGTGATCACGGATTTCGCTTCCATATCGAAGCTGAATTGCCGGGCTTTTCCGCTCGCGAGGAGATCGGTGTATTTCGACGTCTCCTCCCGCGTCATGAACGGTTTGTCGCTCACTTCGAGGCGACGCAGCCATTTGATATGCGTGTTGCCTTCATAGCCCGGCAGCACTAGACGAAGCGGATAACCCTGCTCCGGCCGGATTGCCTCACCGTTCTGGCCATATACGATGAGCGCGTCCTTCAGCATTTTTTCCATCGGTATGCTGCGCGTCATCACAGCGGCGTCGGCGCCTTCGGCGAGCACCCAGGCGGAGCCATCCTTCAGGCCAACTTCGCGCGCAATCGTCGAAAATTGCACGCCGGTCCATTCCGACGTGCTGAGCAGCCCATGCGTGCCCTGCACGGTTTTCAACGTTGGCTTGTTCCATTCGGTCAGGCCGTTGCCCGAACATTCGATGAAATATTTCCGCGTGACCGACGGAAAGCGTTTGAGATCGGCCATTGTATATTTCTTCGCTGTTCCGACCATGCCATGAACGATCAGCGTGTGCTTCGATGGATCAATGGTCGGGATACCGCCGTGATGGCGTTCGAAGTGCAGGCCCGACGGCGTCAAATTGCCGAGCATCTTGTCGAGCGGCGTCATGCTCCAGGAGGTGTATTCGTTGGCGGTCGGGAAGCGCCAGCGAACTTCGGTCTCGAATTGCGAGCGCGAACCGTAGCCGCCGTCGGCCGCGACCGCGCGCCCTTGCTCCTTGGTCGGGTCGGCTGGCACATCGAAGTGCACAGCGCCGGGAGGCGCTTTCTTGTCCTGTGCATAGGCGGCGGAGGCAAAAGCGCCGGCGAGCGATCCGGCGGCGAAAATGAACCGGCGGCGATTGGTCGTGTTCCCGCGCGGGAACATTCCTTCCTTGCAATCGCAGCCTTCCGCTTCGCTTCGGCGTTCCGCGATGTGACGTTTTTCGGCGAGGATCATCTCCTCGGCGAGGCGCTGGGCTTTCTCGTTGTAAAAGACGTTTTCTCGACGTTTCATTGGCGCACTCCCAGAACCGCATATCGGTTCGATCGCCGCGATTTTTTTGTCGTGGTTGCGGCACTCAAACGTTACGCCAGGGGAGAAATAAATCTCTCTTATCTGCTCTATAAACTAATCGACGCGGCCTTACGTCTGTCTGCGGGGCTTATTGGCCGTACGCAATGCAACAATGCCGGCTTGCTGGGTGCAGAATCGCTCTGTCGCTAAACGATTTCAGCGTGATGCTCGAACCGCTCGGTCTTCGCGATTTCCTCGGCGAGCGCGATTACGCGCAACCGGTCCTCGCGCGATTTGATGCGGGCAAAGGCGCAGAGCAGGCGCAAGCCGTCCTTCGCATTTTGCCGGGCCTGATGATCGCTCTCGTCCGGCGGAACTTTTCCGCCTGCGATAATTCTTGGCACAAATGCCATGGCAGAATCCTCTGCCGTTATCCTCAAACGAAAAATCGAAGCTGTATATTGGAAGGCACCTATTGATGAATAACCGCGGCGATAGCTTCTCTTCGATCCGGATCAGAACAACCCGACGATTTTTCCGTCTTTGACGTCGATGGCGTCGGCGGAGGGGATTTTGGGGAGGCCCGGCATGGTCATGATCTCGCCGCAGATCGCGACGATGAAC